>DASSGI010000068.1:0-9774 GCA_035857655.1 Casimicrobiaceae bacterium
GGCCGCGTCTTTGTTAACAACCGCGTCGATCCGAATGTCTTCACCGCGCCGCTCGAATGTCACAAGCTCGGCGTCTCGGGCACTTTGAGTGCCGTTGACTGTTACGTGTCCCTTCAGCACGAACAGGGCCGTGGTGTCACCCTCCGGCACGGTGAGATCGACGGTGCTGCCGCCGCGCAGTCGCAGGTCCCAGAGGTTCACCGGAGTGAACGTTCGCGCGGGACCCCGCGCGCCCTGGAACTGTCCTGCTATGACCCGCGCCGAACCCGCGCCGTTCGCGAGCTCGACGACCGGGATCTCCTCCGGCTGGATGTCGCGGTACCCGGCGGGCTTCATCTTTTCGCGCGCGGGCAGGTTGATCCACAGCTGGAAGCCGCGCATCCGTCCCTGCTCCTGCTGCGGCATTTCCGAGTGAACGATGCCGCGCCCGGCGGTCATCCACTGAACGCCGCCGCTGCGAAGGTCGCCGGTATGCCCGAGATGGTCTTCGTGGCGCAGGTGGCCGTCGAGCATGTACGTGACGGTCTCGAACCCGCGATGCGGGTGCGCGGGGAAGCCGGCGATGTAGTCGTCCGGATCGTCCGTCGAAAAATGATCGAGCATCAGGAACGGATCGAGGCGCGCCCGCGCGGATTGCCCGAGGCTGCGGCGCAATTTGACGCCGGCACCGTCGGACGTGTGAATCGCCTCGATGATGCTGGAGATCGTTCGGGTGGTCATGAGTTCTCCCTCGTAAGGTGATCGGCCGATGCCTCGATGTGCGGATGCCGCGCGCGCCAATCAAGTCCCGGCCATTGTCCGCGAGCTCCGCCGGTCACGCGGCGATCGGCATGGACTCCGGCGTCGCTGCGATGCGATCGATCGCCTCGCGCGCGATCGACAGCGCCGATTCCTTGCGCTCGGCGCCCATGTTGAGACCCTCGGCGTAGACGAACTCCACGTCGTCGATGCCGATGAACCGCAGGAAGTCGCGAACATAGGCGCTTTGCGTATCGAGCGGCGTCCCGGCGTACGCGCCGCCGCGGGTCGCGAACACGTGGACGCGCTTGCCCGTCAACAGGCCGACCGGACCCTCCGGCGTGTAGCGAAACGTGACGCCGGCCCGTGCGACGTGGTCGAAATAGGCTTTGAGCGACGAAGGCACGCCGAAGTTGTACATCGGCAGTCCGATGACGATGACGTCGGCACGCCGCAATTCGTCGATCAGCGCATCCGAGAACGCGACGATCGCGCGCTGCGCGCCGTCCCGCGCTTCGGGCTTCGCGACGAATGCGCCGAAGCGCTCGGCGGTCAGATGCGGCACGGGCTCGCGGCCGATGTCGCGGACCACGACCTTGGCGCCGGGATTCGCCGCGCGCCATCCGGCGACGAAGCGCTCGGCGAGTTGCGTCGATTGCCCGGTTTCGGCAAACAGGCTGGTGTTCAGTTGCAGCAGCGTCTTCATCGTCGTCCTCCGTGGTTGACCTTCGTTGACGATCGATATTTGATGCTTTACTTATTGGATAAAAAAGTTCAATAATCGGCACCTTTTCATCTATTTTTTTGATCGATACGCTCTGAGATGGCCGACGTCCCGCACGTGACGCTCGAGCAGTGGCGGACCCTTGCTGCAGTCGTCGACGCCGGCGGCTACGCCCGAGCCGCGGAGCGGCTGCACAAGAGCCAGTCGGCGCTCACCTACGCGATCAACAAGCTCGAGTCCCAGCTCGGCGTCGAGGCGTTCGTGATCCAGGGGAGGAAGGCGGTGCTGACCCCGACGGGGCACCTGCTGTACCGGCGGGCGCGGGCGCTGCTCGACGAAGCAGCGAGCGCAGAGCGCGCTGCGAAGTTGCTGTCGGCCGGCTGGGAAGCCCAGATCACGATCGCCGTCGAGATCCTGTTCCCGACGTGGCTCTTGCTCTCCTGCCTCGATCGCTTCGGCGGCGAGAGCCCGCACACCCGAATCGAGGTGATCGAATCGGTGCTCGGCGGGACCGGCGAAGCGTTGCTCGAAGGGAAGGCCGACATCGCGATCGCGCCGCGGGTTCCTCCGGGATTTCTCGGCGACTTGCTGCTGCGTTTTCGCGCGCTTCCGGTCGCGAACCCCGACCATCCGCTGCACAAGCTCGGGCGCAAGCTCACGCTGCGCGATCTGCGCGGCTACCGGCACCTGCTCGTCCGTGATTCCGGCAGCAAGCGCGACGCGCGGGCGTTGTCGGTGGAAATCGAGCAGCGCTGGACGGTGAGCACAATGGCGACGTCGATCCTCGCCGCGCGGCTGGGCTACGGCTTCGCGTGGTTTCCCGAAGACCTGATCCGCGCAGAGCTGGACGCGGGAACGCTCAAAACCTTGCCGCTCAGCGAAGGCGTCGAGCGCTTCGGCGAGCTCTACCTGATTCTTGCGGATCGCGACGCTGCGGGGCCCGGAACGCTGCGGCTCGCGTCGATCATTCGCGAAGGCGTCGCCGCAGAGTGCACGAAGCACGCCGGCGAGCCGCAACCGGCGAAGCGCCGCGAAGCCCCGACCGCTGCCTAACGCGCCCAACGGGCCGAACCCGATGGCGATCGCTAAGAGCCGGCCGGCGCGTCCGATTTCCCGGGCGCCGGAGGCCCGCGCCCATGCGTTCGCCGCCACAGCGTCACTCCGACATACGCAACGATCGCGACGTTGGCGATGAGCGTGGCGATCCTGAGCCCCGTCACGCGCACGTACAGCGCGTGCACTTCGAACGGGATGTAGACGGCGCCGCTCGCCACCGCGAACCATTCGGCCCAGCGCTTCCCGAACCACAGGCCGTACGCTTCTCCGAAACGCAGCATCGCGTAGCCGAACGCGAGCGCGGCGAGCGTCCAAAGCCGCAGGTCCGAGACGCGCTCGGCGGCATCGAGGAAGATCCGCGGCAAGCGCTTCGCGGGGTTCAGGTGCAGCGTAAGCACGAGCTCTTCGGCAACCGTCTGCATGTCCACGTCGACGAATGCGAGGAGCCCGAAACCGACGCAAAGGACGAGCAAGCCTTTCGCCGCCTCGAACGCTGCGACGACGCGCTCGCCTTTGTCCGCGGTCATCCTACAAGTCTACCGCGCCGGACGCTTGCCGCGCCGCTCGGGCGTGCATGCTCGTGCCGAGCCGCGAGCGCGTGGGCGCGCTCCAATGTAGGCGCCCACCGGACAGTCCTACAAAAGACGTTCCCGTATGATTTTTCGCGGGCGTGCAACCACGGGGGCGGCGCCTCTCTTCATGCGACCTCGTTTTCCGTCGAACAATTGAACGTCAACGACAACGCCGTCATCCGCCAAGCGCTCAAGTTCCTGGCGCCCGAGCGCACCGCGAGGTCTTCCGCGAGCAGCGACGAGCTGCCGCTGCGCTCGGAGCTGTTCAGCGCCGATCAGATGGAGCAGCACGGCAGGAGCCTCGCCGCCACGCATCGCGTCACCTCGCGTCGCGGCGCCGATCAGATGCTCCCGCGCCTTGCCGCCAACGAGGCGGTTCTCGTCGATGCATGCAACAGGCTCACCGTCGCGGTTCGCGCGAACCGCCGCATCACGCCGGCCGGCGAGTGGCTGCTCGACAACTTCTACCTGATCGAGGAGCAGATACGCACGGCGAAGCGGCACTTGCCGAAGGGCTACAGCCGCGAGCTTCCGCGTCTCGCCGCGGGGCCGTCGTCCGGGCTGCCCCGCGTCTATGACATCGCGCTCGAGACGATCGCGCACGGCGATGGCCGCGTCGATCCGGAGAGTCTGAGCCGCTTCGTCGCCGCCTATCAGACGGTGACGCCGCTCAAGCTCGGCGAGCTCTGGGCGATCCCGATCATGCTGCGGCTCGCGCTGATCGAGAACCTGCGCCGCGTCGCGAGCGACGTCACGCTGGGAAGGATCGATCGCGACCTCGCCGACGGCTGGGCCGACCAGATGCTCGCGATCGTGCTCAAGGATCCGAAGAGCCTGATCATCGTGACCGCGGACATGGCGCGGTCGAATCCGCCGATGAGCACCGCGTTCGTGTCCGAGCTCTCGCGCCGCCTGCAGGGGCACGGGCCCGCGCTCGCGCTGCCGCTCACCTGGATCGAGCAGCGCCTTTCCGAATCGCATACGACGATCGAGCAGCTCGTGCAGTCGGGCATCCAGCAGCAGGCCGCGAACCAGGTTTCGATCAGCAACAGCATCGGCAGCCTGCGGCTGCTGGGCGCCACCGACTGGCGCAGGTTCGTCGAGTCGATGAGCATCGTCGAGCACAAGCTCTCCGAGGATCCACTCGACTCCTATCGCGGGATGGAGTTCATGACGCGCGACCGCTATCGGCACGCTGTCGAGGAGCTCGCGAAGATGTGCCCGATGTCGGAAGTCGACGTCGCGCGCAAGGCGATCCAGCTCGCGCACGAAAGCATGGCTCGCGACGCTGCCGATGCGCGCGCCGCGCACGTCGGCTTCTACCTGATCGATGCAGGGAGGCCGCTGCTCGAGCGCGCGGTCCGCATGCGCGGAACGTTGTCGACGGCGATCGCTCGCGTCGCGTCCCGCGCGCCGCTCGCTCTCTACCTCGGCGCGATCTTCGCGCTGACGGCGCTGCTGTCGGCCGTGATGGTCTCGCAGGCAAGCGCGCTCGGCGTGCCGCTCGCGCTGCTCGCGGCGGTCGTCGTCGTTTCGCTCGTCGCGACGAGTCAGCTGGCGATTGCGATCGTCAACGCGCTGCTCACGCTCTGCGTGCGACCGAGACTCCTGCCGCGAATGGACTTTTCCGGCGGCGTTCCGCCGGATTCGCGAACGGCGGTCGTCGTCCCCGCGATGCTGTCGAGCGTCAAAGCCGTTCGCGAGCTCGCCGAAGCGATGGAAGTGCGCTTCCTCGCGAACCCCGATGCGAATCTGCGCTTTGCGCTGCTCACGGACTTCGTCGACGCTCCGGACGAGACGCAGCCGGAGGATGCGGTACTGCTGCGGGCGGCCCAGGACGCGGTCTCCTCGCTCAACGCGAAGTACCGCGGCGCCCGGCCCGGCAACCATGACGACGGCCGCGGCGACATCTTCTTCCTGCTGCACCGCCCGCGTTTGTGGAATCCGCGCGAGCGGCTGTGGATGGGCTATGAGCGCAAGCGCGGGAAGCTCGCGGCGGTCAACGCCCTTCTCACCGGCGAGGAGGGCGCGACGAAGCGCTATTCGGCGGTGGTCGGCGACGTCGCGGCGCTCGCGGGCATCAGGTACGTGATAACGCTCGATTCCGACACCGAGCTTCCGCGCGATACGGCCCACCAGTTGATCGGTGCGATGGCGCACCCGTTGAACCGTCCGCGTTTCGACGAGCGCAAGGGACGAGTCACGACGGGATACGGGATCCTGCAGCCGCGCGTCGTGACGAGCCTTCCCGGCACGAACCGGTCGCTGTTCGCGCGAATTTTCGGCGGCGAGGCCGGGATCGACCCGTATACGCGCGCAGTCTCCGACGTCTACCAGGATGGCTTCGGCGAAGGCTCGTTCATCGGCAAGGGAATCTACGACGTCGAAATCTTCGAACGCGCGCTCAAAGGCCGCTTTCCCGAGAATCGCATCCTGAGCCACGATCTTCTCGAGGGATGCTATGCGCGATCGGGACTGATCAGCGACATCCAGCTCTACGAGGACTACCCGGCGCGCTACAGCGGCGACGTGAGCCGTCGCCGGCGCTGGATCCGCGGCGACTGGCAGATCGCCGCATGGCTGCGCCGCCGCGTCCCTTCGGTAGCCGGGCAGCGGCAGAAGAACCCGCTCTCCTGGCTGTCGCAGTGGAAGATTTTCGACAATCTGCGGCGCAGTCTCGTCCCTCCGGCGCTCGTCGTCCTGCTGTTCATGGGCTGGGGCATGCTCGCTCCCGGATGGTGGTGGACGGCGGCGACGCTGTGCGTGCTGCTCGTGCCGCCGCTCATCGCGACGCTCGTCGACGTCTTGCAGAAGCCCGACGAGGTGCGGCTCGCTCAGCATCTCGTCTTCGCGTCGCGCAACGCGGAGCGCCACGGGCTGCAGGTGCTCTTCTCGATCGCCTGCCTGCCGCACGAGGCGCTCTACAGCGCGACCGCGGTGCTGCGGGCCTTGTGGCGGATGCTGGTCACGCGGCGGCGGTTGCTCGAATGGACGCCGTCGGCCGAGCACGATCGCGGCGATCCGCGCACGCTCGCCGCAATGCTGCGCTCGATATGGGCGGCGCCGGCGATTGCCATCGGAGTCGCGGCGTATCTCCAGTCGACGCATCCGGCAGCCTTGGCGGTCGCCGCGCCCATCCTGCTGCTTTGGCTTGCCTCGCCCGCGTTCGCCTGGTGGGCGAGCCGTCCGCATGTGCCACGCACGGTCAGGCTCACGCACGAGCAGACGGTGTTCCTGCGCAAGCTTGCGCGGCGCACATGGGCGTATTTCGAGGCGTTCGTCGGCGCCGGCGACCACTGGCTGCCGCCCGACAACTACCAGGAAGTGCCCGCCGACATGGTCGCGCACCGTACGTCGCCGACCAACATGGGGCTTGCGCTGCTCGCCGATCTCGCTGCGTACGACTTCGGCTTCGTCGCCCCGGGTCGCCTGGTCGAGCGCATCGGCAAGTCGCTGCACACGATGGCGACACTCGAACGACACGAAGGCCATTTCTACAACTGGTACGACACTCGGTCGCTGCAACCGCTCGCGCCGCGCTACGTTTCCACGGTCGACAGCGGGAACCTCGCGGGCCATCTGCTGACGTTGCAGGCGGGAATCGCAGCAATCCCCGACGATCGCATCGTCGGAGCTCGCCTGTTTGCAGGCATGGTCGACACGGGACGGCTGCTCGTCGAGTCGCTCGCGCCGCACGTCCCCCCGGCGGTCGCCGAGCTGCGTCGCCACCTCGACTCGGCGCACGACGCGCGGCCGGTGAGCGCCGCCGCAGTGCGGCGCTGGCTCGAGCGATTGGCTGCGTCGATCGCCGCCGTATCGGTCGAGAGCGCGAAGCGCGGCGACGCGACAGAAGCGTCGATCGTCAGCGACGAGGCGCGCATGTGGATCGAGGCACTCGACGTGCAATGCCAGTCGGCGCTCGACGAATTGATCCTGTTCGCTCCGTGGCTGCAGGTGCCCGATTCCGACGAAGCGCTGGCCGCGCTGCCGTTGTTGTCGCCCGTGCCCACGCTGCGCGAGCTCCCGGGCCTGATGACGAGGCTCGCCCCGGACCTCGATCGCGCGCGGGCCGCAGCAACGAGCGAGACGAAGCGCAAGCAGCTCGACGAGATCACCGAGCTCGTGCTTGCCGCCGGCGTACGCGCGAAGGAACGGATCGAGACGATCGGCGCGATCGCGTCGCAATGCCGCGAGCTCGCGCGCATGGACTTCGGATTCCTCTACGACGCGGAGCGTCACCTGTTCGCGATCGGCTACAACGTCGACAAAGGCCAGCGCGACACGAGCTATTACGATCTGCTCGCCTCCGAAGCGCGGCTGCCGTGTTTCGTCGCCGTTGCGCAGGGCCAGGTACCGCAGGAAAGCTGGTTCACGCTCGGCCGGATGCTCACGTCCGCGGGCGGCCGCTCGATCCTGCTGTCGTGGAGCGGCTCGATGTTCGAGTACCTGATGCCGATGCTCGTGATGCCGACCTACGAGAACACGCTGCTCGACGAGACCTGTCTCGCCGCGGTCGAGCGGCAGATCGCCTACGGCAGGCAGCTGGGCGTCCCGTGGGGCATGTCGGAGTCGTGCTACAACACCGTCGACTCGAATCTCAACTATCAGTACCGGGCATTCGGCGTACCCGGGCTCGGTCTCAAGCGCGGTCTCGCCGAGGACGTCGTTGTCGCCTCGTACGCCTCCGCGCTCGCGCTGATGGTCGCGCCGGACGCAGCCTGTCACAACCTGCAGCGCCTCGCGGCAGAGGGGCTCGCCGGCCCGTTCGGCCTGTTCGAGGCAATCGATTACACGCCGGCGCGGCTTCCGCGCGGACAGGCGAGCGCGGTGATCCGGTCGTTCATGGCGCACCACCAGGGGATGACGGTGCTCGCGCTCGCGCACCTGCTGCTCGATCGTCCGATGCAGCGGCGATTCGGATCGGACCCGCTTTTCCAGGCCACGCTGCTGCTGCTGCAGGAGCGCGTCCCGAACGCCGTCACGTATTTCCCGCACGTCACGCGCGTCATGGGGATCCGCGCGAACATCGCCGAGTCGGAGACGGCGGTGCGCGTCATCGCGAAAGCGGACACGCCCCGCCCCGAAGTCCAGCTCCTGTCGAACGGCCGCTATCACGTGGCGGTCACGAACGCAGGCGGCGGAAGCAGCCGCTGGAAGGAGCTCGCGCTCACGCGCTGGCGCGAAGACACGACGTGCGACAACTACGGCGCGTTCTGCTATGTCCGCGACGTGGCGAGCGGCGAGTTCTGGTCGACCGCGCATCAGCCGACCGCGACACGCGCCGACCACTTCGAGGCGATCTTCTCTTCGGGCCGCGCCGAGTTCCGCCGCCGCGATCACGGGCTCGACATACACACCGAGATCGCCGTCTCGCCCGAAGACGACATCGAGCTGCGCCGCGCCCGCATCGTCAACCGCTCGCGCACCCGCAGGGTCGTCGAGCTCACGACGTACGCGGAGATCGTTCTGGCGCCTGCGGCCGAAGACATGCAGCACCCCGCGTTCTCGAAGCTGTTCGTGCAGACCGAGATCGCGCGCGACAAGCAGGCGATCCTCGCCACGCGGCGCGCGCGCTCGCCCGGCGAGCACGCCCCGTGGATGTTCCACCTGATCGGCGTGCACGACGCCACGGCTCGCGACGTCTCGTTCGAGACCGATCGGATGCGCTTCGTCGGCCGCGGCAACACGCTCGCGGCACCACGGGCGATGCTCGATGCGGCGCCGCTTTCGGGCACCGAGGGCCCGGTGCTCGACCCGATTGCCGCGGTCCGCGTGCGGATTACCGTGGAGCCTGCTGCGACCGCGACGATCGACATGGTCTACGGCGTCGCCGACTCGCGCGACGCGGCGATCGCGCTCGTCGACAAATATCAGGATCGGCGACTCGCCGACCGCGTCGTCGAGCTCGCGTGGACGCATGCGCAGGTCGTGCTGCGCCAGATCGACGCGTCGGAGAACGAAGCGCGACTCTTTGCGCGTCTCGGCAACTCGATCGTCTTCGCGAGCCCGTCATTGCGCGCCGACGCGAGCGTCATCGCCAGGAATCGCCGCAGCCAATCCGGTCTGTGGGGCTATGCGATTTCGGGCGACCTGCCGATCGTGCTGCTCAAGGTCGCCGACATCGTCAACATCGACCTCGTCCGCCAGCTCGTGCAGGCGCACGCGTTCTGGCGCCTGAAGGGGCTTGCCGTCGATCTCGTGATCTGGAACGAGGACCGCGCGGGATACCGCCAGCTCTTGCAGGAGCAGATCATGGGGCTCGTCACCGCAGGGCACGAAGCGCAATTCGCGAACCGCCCCGGCGGGATCTTCGTCCGGCCGGGCGATCAGATCTCCGAGGAGGACCGCGCGCTGATCGAGGCGTCGGCGCGCGTGATCATCAGCGACGCGAACGGCACGCTCGCCGAGCAGATCGGCGGACGCGCGTGGCCCGAAGTGCGCACGCCGAAGTTCGTCGCGACGCGCGAGCCTAGGGCCGACGATGCTGTCGAAGAGGCACCGGCGCAGCGTCTCCTGCTCGGTAACGGTCTCGGCGGCTTCTCGGCGGACGGGACCGAATACGTGATCTCGACCGACGCCGGCAAGCGCACGCCCGCGCCCTGGGTGAACGTGATCGCGAACCCGCTCTTCGGCACGCTCGTCTCCGAATCGGGCGGCGGCTACTCGTGGAGCGAGAACGCGCAC
>DASSGI010000069.1:0-12319 GCA_035857655.1 Casimicrobiaceae bacterium
AGTTGCGACAACTCGCGCCACGGCAACGCGTCTGCGCGGCCACGACCGCTCGTCGTGCGCTCGAGCGTCTCGTCGTGCAGCAGGAACGACACGTTGTCCGCGGCGAGCTTCACGTCGAACTCGACCATCCGATATCCGTGCGCGTAGCCGACACGCATCGAGGTCAACGTGTTCTCGGGCGCGACCTTGCCGGCGCCCCGGTGTGCGACGAGCCGGGGATAAGGCCAGGTCTGTGCGATCGTTGCGGTCATCTTGCGGTCATCTTGCGGTCATCTGTTCGTGTTATCGCGCGTTGCTCGCGCGCCGAGAATGTACAACAGCGACGGGCCGCTGGCGAGCGGCGCGGGACCGGCCGCTGCGCGGCTGTTTCGGGCTATACTGCACGCCGAACTCGGCGGGAGAATGCGCGCAGTCATCGGGGCAGCCGAGCAACTACAGGAGGGGGCACCATGCGTTTCAAACTACTCGGCGCCGGGCTGGCAGCCGCCGGCATCCTGTGTGCGCCTGCCGCGCAAGCGCAGACCGAAATCCAGTGGTGGCATTCGATGGGCGGAGCCCTCGGTGAAAAGCTCAACGCGCTCGCGAACAAGTTCAACGCGAGTCAGAAAGAGTACAAGGTGGTGCCCGTCTTCAAGGGCAGCTATCCGGAGTCGATGACGGCCGCGATCGCAGCGTTTCGAGCCGGCAACGCACCGCATCTGCTGCAGGTCTTCGAAGTCGGCACTGCGACGATGATGGCGGCCAAGGGGGCGGTCGTGCCTGTCGCGAAGGTGATGGCCGATGCGAAGGAACCCTTCAATCCGAAGTCTTACCTTCCGTCGGTGGCGGGTTACTACACCGACACCAAAGGCAACATGCTGTCGTTCCCGTTCAACAGCTCGACGGTGGTCTTCTACATCAACAAGGACGCGTTCAAGAAAGCCGGTCTCGATCCCGACAAGCCGCCGAAGACGTGGAAGGAGCTGAACGCCGCCGCGCTGCAGCTCAAGGTACGGGGACAGGATTGCGTCTACACGACCGGTTGGCCGGCGTGGATGCACATCGAGAACTTCAGCGCGTGGCACAACGTTCCGATCGGTACCAAAGAGAACGGCATGGCCGGCACCGACACGGTCTTTGTGTTCAATTCGCCGCTGCACGTGCGGCACCTCACGATGCTGGGCGAGATGGCTAAGAAGGGATTGTTCACCTACGCCGGGCGCCAGAATCAGGCCGAAGCGAAGTTCGCGAGCGGTGAGTGCGCAATGCTCACGTCTTCGACCGGTGCGCAAGCGAACTTCCGGCAGAACGCGAAGTTCCAATGGTCCGTGAACTTCATCCCGTACTACGAAGACGTCGCCGGCGCACCGCAGAACTCGATCATCGGCGGCGCATCGCTGTGGGTGCTCGGCGGCAAGAAGCCCGCCGATTACAAGGGCGTGGCGAAGTTTTTCGCGTTTCTGTCGACACCCGAGATCCAGATGGAATGGCACACGGGCACCGGCTATGTGCCGATCACGATGGCGGCGTATGAATTGACGAAGAAGTCGGGCTTCTACGACAAGAACCCCGGCGCCGACGTCGCTGTCAAGCAGCTCACGAACAAGCCGCCGACTGCGAACTCGAAGGGGCTCCGCTTCGGCAACTACGTGCAGGGCCGCGAAGTGATCGAGGAGGAGATGGAAGCGGTGTTCGCCGGCAAGAAGGACGCCAAGACGGCGCTCGACGACGCCGTGCGGCGCGGCAACGACATCCTCCGCAAGTTCGAGGCCGCGAACAAGTAGCGGGCTTATGGTGAGGCATGCGCCCGCCGAAAGCCATTCCGCTCCGCGCCTGTCCTCGCCGCTAGAGGCGGGCTGATGGAAAAGCGCGTCGTCTTCCGCTCGGCGTGGTTGCCCTACGCGCTGGTCGCGCCCCAGATCGCGATCACGATCATCTTCTTCTTCTGGCCGGCCACACAGGCGATCTGGTACTCGTTCCAGCTGCAAGACGCCTTCGGCCTCAGCACGCAGTTCGTGGGCCTTCGCAACTTTGCCGACCTCTTCGGCGACAGCCACTACCTCGACTCGTTCAAGGTCACCGCGCTTTTCAGCATCCTCGTCGCGGGACTCGGCATCGCGGTGTCGCTGCTGCTGGCGACGATGGCCGATCGCGTCGTGCGCGGCGCGCTCGCGTACAAGACGCTGCTGATCTGGCCGTACGCGGTGGCGCCGGCCGTCGCCGGCGTGCTGTGGGCGTTCCTGTTCGCGCCGTCGATCGGCATCTGCACCTATTTTCTGAAGCGCATGGGAGTCGACTGGAACTGGGTGATCCAGGGCGACCAGGCGATGCTGCTCGTCGTCATCGCGGCTGTGTGGAAGCAGGTGAGCTACAACTTCCTGTTCTTCCTCGCCGGACTGCAGTCGATTCCGAAATCGCTGATCGAGGCCGCGGCGATCGACGGCGCAGGGCCGACGCGCCGCTTCTGGACGATCGTCTTTCCGCTGCTGTCGCCGACGACGTTCTTCCTCCTCGTCGTCAACATCGTCTACGCGTTCTTCGAGACGTTCGGCGTGATCGATGCAACGACGCAGGGCGGCCCCGCCGGCGCGACGCAGATCCTCGTCTACAAGGTGTATTACGACGGCGTGAAAGCCGCCGATCTCGGCGGCTCGTCGGCGCAGTCGGTGATCCTGATGCTGATCGTGATCGCGCTGACCGTCGTCCAGTTCCGCTTCGTCGAAAAGAAGGTCCAGTACTAGCAACGCCATGGACAACCGCCGATCATGGTAGAGAACCGGCCCTGGCTGACGGTGTTCTCGCACGCGGTGCTGATCGCGGGTGTCGCCGTCATCGCGTTTCCGCTCTACGTGACGTTCATCGCTTCGACGCTGACGCTCGACCAGATCCTCCAGGTTCCGATGCCACTTCTGCCCGGCGACCAGCTCGTGCACAACTATTCGCAGGTGCTGTCCGCCGGATCGACGAAGGGCTCGGGCGCCGCCGCGTCGACGATGCTCGTGAACAGCCTGATCATGGCGCTCGCCATTGCGTTCGGCAAGATCGCGATCTCGATCATCGCTTCGTTCGCGATCGTCTATTTCAAGTTTCCGCTGCGCCACTTCTTCTTCTGGATGATATTCGTCACGCTGATGCTCCCCGTCGAAGTGCGCATCATTCCGACGTTCAAGGTCGTCGCCGATCTCGGAATGCTCGATTCGTACACGGGGCTCACGCTGCCGCTGATCGCATCGGCCACCGCGACGTTTCTCTTCCGCCAGTTCTTTCTCACGATCCCCGAGGAGCTCGCCGAAGCCGCGCGCATCGACGGCGCCGGGCCGATGCGCTTCTTCAAGGACGTCGTGCTGCCGCTTTCGCAGACGAGCATCGCCGCGCTGTTCGTCATCCAGTTCATCTACGGCTGGAACCAGTACCTGTGGCCGCTGCTGATCACGAGCCAGGAGTCGATGTACACGACGGTGATCGGCATCAAGCGGATGATCGTCGGCGGCGATGCCGCGAACGAGTGGCAGCTAATCATGGCGACGGCGATGCTCGCGCTGCTGCCGCCCGCCGCAGTCGTCATGCTGATGCAGCGCTGGTTCGTCAAGGGCCTCGTCGAGACGGAGAAATAGCGAAATGGCCGGCGTGTCGTTCCGTGACGTTCGCAAGAAGTACGGCGAGCTCGAGGTGATCCACGGCATCACCACCGAGGTCGCCGACGGCGAGTTCGTCGTGATCGTGGGGCCGTCGGGATGCGGCAAGTCGACGCTCCTGCGGATGGTGGCCGGGCTCGAGACGGTCACGTCGGGCGAGATCGCGATCGGCGAGCGCGTGGTGAATCGCCTCGAGCCGAAGGATCGCGACATCGCGATGGTGTTCCAGAATTACGCGCTCTACCCGCACATGTCGGTGCGGCAGAACATGGCGTACGGCCTCAAGATCCGCCGGATGGCCTCATCCGAGATCGAGACGCGCGTGCAGCGCGCCGCCGAGATCCTCGAGCTTCGTCCGTTCCTCGATCGAAAGCCGCGCGCGCTCTCGGGCGGACAGCGGCAGCGCGTCGCGATGGGGCGTGCGATCGTGCGCGAGCCCGCAGTATTCCTTTTCGACGAGCCGCTGTCGAACCTCGACGCGAAGCTCCGCGTGCAGATGCGGGTCGAGCTGCAGGCGCTGCACCGCCGTCTGCGCACGACGAGCCTCTATGTCACGCACGACCAGGTCGAGGCGATGACGCTGGCGCACCGGATGATCGTGATGAACGCCGGCCGCGCCGAGCAGATCGGCGCGCCGATCGAGGTCTATGCGAGGCCCGCTACGACGTTCGTCGCCGGATTCATCGGCTCGCCGCCGATGAACCTGATTCCGTTGAAGGTCGGCGGCCGCGACGTGCTGCTCGGCGTGCGCCCCGAGCATCTCGAGCCCTGCGGCGCGTCCGAGGCAACGCTCACCGCGGAGATCGATCTCGTCGAGCCGCTCGGCGCCGACACGCTGGCGCACGGCCGTGTCGACGGCACGCGCGTGATCGCGCGGCTGCCGGCGTCCTCGCACGTCGCCGAGGGTCCGTTGCCGCTGTGCTTCGCGCCGGCGAACCGGCACTATTTCGACGCAGGGTCGGGCGCGCGCATCGAGCTCTGATCCGACGCCGCCGTCAGTCGGCGGCGCCGGGGTGCGGAACCGACACGGCGGGCACTTCTCCGTAGGGCAGCTTCGTACGTTTGCCGGCCAGCAGCGTGTATGCGGTCGGCACGACAAAGAGCGTGAGCAGCGTGCCGAACGCCATGCCGCCGACGATCACCCAGCCGATCTGCGTGCGCGATTCGCCGCCGGCGCCGGTGGCAATCGCGAGCGGCACCGCGCCGAGCACCATCGCGCCCGTCGTCATCAGGATCGGACGCAGCCGCAGCGTCGAAGCGTCGATGACGGCGTCGATCAGCTTCTCGCCCTTCGCGCGAAGCTGGTTCGAGAACTCGACGATCAGGATCCCGTGCTTGGTGATCAGGCCGACGAGCGTGACGAGTCCGACCTGGCTGTAGATGTTGAGCGTCCCTCCGGCAAGCCACAGCGTGAACAGCGCGCCAGTCATCGACAGCGGCACCGACAGCATGATGACGAACGGGTGGACGAAGCTCTCGAATTGCGCGGAGAGCACGAGGTAGATGAACATCAGCGCCAGCACGAACGTGAAATAGATCTCGCCGCCGGAGGAGCGGAACTCGCGCGATTGCCCGTCGAGGTCCGTTTGCGCGGTGGCCGGCAGCGCGCGGGCAGCGGCGTCGTTCATCGCCTGCAGCGCTTCTCCGATCGCGTACCCCGGCGCGAGCGTCGCCGTTACCTTGACCGCGCGCAGGCGATTGAAGTGATTGAGCGACTGCGGCGCCACGCCTTCGCGGACATCGACGAGGTTCGACAGCTGCACCATGCTGCCGTCGCGCGCGCGCACGTAGGCGTCGCTGATGTCGGCGGGGGTCGTGCGATCGAGCGGCGCGACCTGCACGATCACGTCGTACTGCTCGCCGTCGCGCTTGAAGCGAGTGACCTGCCGGCCGCCCAGCATCGTCTCCAGCGTGCGGCCGACGGTGTCGACGCCAATGCCCATGTCGGAGAGCTTGTCGCGATTGATGTTGACGCGCACTTCGGGCGTGTTGAGGCGCAGGTCGATCTGCAGGTTCTGGACGCCGGGATACTTGCGCGCCTCCTCGAGGAAACGGTCGACGACGCGCTGCAGCTCGGGATACGGGACCTGTGACATCACGACGTATTCGATCGGCGTCGAGCGGAACGACTGCCCGAGCGACGGCGGGTTGATCGGAAACGCGATCGCGCCGGGAATCGACGCGAGCTTCGGCCGCAGCTCGTCGGCGATCTGTTGCTGCTTCTTGTTGCGCTGCTCCCAGGGCTTCAACCGCAGAATCGCGTTGCCGTCGACGACGGTCGGGAAGCCGGAGATCGCGGTGTACGCCGCCGCCTCGGGAATCGTCGCGTAGAACTCCTCGATCGGCTTGATCTGGTCGGCCGTGTACTGCGGCGTCGATCCTTGCGGCGCGGTGACCAGTCCGAACACGATGCCGCGGTCCTCCAGCGGCGAGAGCTCGGCCTTGAGCAGCGTGAAGAAAAGGGCGCCGAGCGCGGCAACGACAAACCACAGCACGACGACGAGCCAGCGCGTGCGCAACGTCGCTGCGAGCGCGCGGCGATATCCTCTCGTCATCGCGCCGAGGAACGACTCGATCTTGTTGTAGATCCACGAGTGCCGCTCCTGGTGCTTGAGCAGCAGCGAGCACATCATCGGCGAGAGCGTGAGCGCGATGAACCCGGAAACGAGCACCGCGCCGGCGAGCGTCAGCGCGAACTCGATGAACAGCCGTCCGGTGCGGCCCGTGGCGAACGCGAGCGGCGCGAACACCGAGGCGAGCGTGAGCGTCATCGCGATGATCGCGAAGCCGATCTCCTGTGCGCCGACGATCGCCGCCTTCATCCGCGGTATTCCCTCCTCGATGTGCCGATGGATGTTCTCGAGCATCACGATCGCGTCATCGACGACGAGCCCGATCGCAAGCACCATCGCGAGCAGCGTCAGCGTGTTGACGGTGAAGCCGAACAGGTACATGAGCCCGAACGCGCCGACCAGCGACACCGGGATCGTCACGATCGGAATCAGCGTCGCGCGGAGGCTCCGGAGGAAGAAGTAGATGACGAGCACGACGAGCAGGATCGCCTCGCCGATCGTCTCGAACACCGACTTGATCGAGCGATCGATGAACACCGACGTGTCGTAGGCGACGACGAGCTTCATCCCCGGGGGCATGCTCTCGTTCATCTTCGCAACTTCGGCGCGCACGGCCTTCGACAGATCAAGGGGATTTGCCACCGCCTGCTTGATGACGCCGACGTTGAGCGACGAGTTGCCGTTGAAGCGCGAGATGACGCGCTCTTCGAGTGGACCGATCTCGGCGAGGCCGACATCCCTGATTCGGACCGGATAGCTGGCGACGTTGGCGACGATCACGTTATTGAATTGCTCGGGCAATCGGACGTCCGTTTCGGCAACGACGGTGAACTCCCGGGCCGACGACTCGATGCGGCCCGCGGGAATCTCCGCGTTCTGCCGCCGGATCGCGTCTTCGACGTCCTGGACGGTGAGCTTGTACGCCGCGAGCCGCGTGCGATCGAGGTTGATGCGCATCGACACTTGCCGCTCGCCGAAGATCCGCACGTCGGCGGCGCCCGGCAGAACGGAAAGCCGCGGCTGCACGTAGCGCTTCACGTAGTCGGACGCTTCGAGCGGCGTGAGCGAGCCGGCCTGCACGGCGATGTAGATGATCGGTTGCGAGTCGGCTTCGACCTTCGCGATGATCGGCTCGTCGATGGTGTCGGGGAGCTTCCCGCGCGCGCGCGCGACCTTGTCGCGCACATCCGCGGCCGCCGAATCCGGGTCGCGCTTCAGCGTAAAGCGGACGTTGATCCGGCTCGATTCCGAGCGGCTTTGCGACGTCATCACCTCGACGCCTTCGATGCCGGCGAGCGAATCCTCGAGCGGCTTCGTCACCTGCGATTCGACGACCTCGGCGGAAGCGCCGCGATAGGTGACCGAAACGCTGACGACGGGCTCGTCGATGCGCGGATACTCGCGCACCGGAAGCCGCGTGTACGAGATGAGACCGACGAGCAGGATGATCAGCGACAGTACCGTCGCGAGGACCGGCCGCTTGATGCAAATCTCCGGGAGCGTCATTGCGAGCTCGCGCCGGAAGCGCTACGACCTCGGCGCGGGAGGCGGCACGTTGCTCTCGGCCTTGGCCGGAGCGGATGTGTCCGCCGATGCCTTGGACGGAGCCTCTCTCTGCGCAGCGACCGGAGGCGTCGTCTGCGCGGATGCCGTCGAGGCTTTCGGCACGGCCATCGTCGCTGTCGCCGGCGCGAACGTGACCGGCGTCCCATCGCGGATCTTGAGCTGCCCGGCGACGACGACCGTGTCGCCGGGTGCGACACCTTTCAGGATCTCGACGCGGCTGTCGCGCCGTTGCCCAACCTCGACCTTCGTGCGCACCGACTTGCCGTCGACCACCCGGTACACGTACTGATCCTCGCCCTGCGGAACGAGCGCCTGTTCGGGGAGCACGAGCGTTTCCTGCGGTTTCTGCGTGAAGAGCTTCACGCGCGCGAACATCCCGGGGCGCAGCGTCGTGTCGGTGTTCTTCACGAGAGCACGGATCACGATCGCGCGCCCGCCGGCGTCGACGAGCGGATTGATCGCGGTGACCTTGCCCGGATGCGTCTTGCCCGGCAGCGCATCGAGACCGACCTCGAGCGTCTGCCCGACCTGGACTTGCTTCAGGTAAATCTCGGGAACGCGGAAATCGACCTTGAGCGGATCGATCGACTCGAGGTTGACCATGTCCTGGCCTTCCTTCACGTAGTCGCCGATCGAAACCGCGCGCAGGCCGATGATTCCGGAAAAGGGCGCTCGAATCTCGGTCTTCGCGAGACGGGCGGCGGCGAGCGCTTCGGCCGCTTCGGCGACCCGCAGGTTGTTTTCGGCTTCGTCGCGCGCCTGACCCGAGATGAATCCCCGCTTCTGCAGGTCGATCGCGCGCTCGTATTTCGATTTCGCCAGCGTGAGATTGGCCTTCGCCTGGAGGACCTCCGCCTCGTTGATCGCGGGGTCGAGCTTCACCAGCACCGCGTTCTTTCCGACCGGACGGCCTTCTTCGAATCCGATCTTCACGACACGACCCGCGACTTCGGGCCGCAACGTCACCGATTCGTCGGAGCGCAGGCTTCCGACGGCAGTGATCATCTGCGGCATCGACGCCGTGGCTGCTGTCACGACCTCGACGGCAACCGCCGCTTGCGCTCCCTTGTCCGCTGCGGTCGCGGCTGGCGTCGGCGCGCTCTTTGCAGCGCTGTCGGTGCGCTTCGTTCCGAACCAGTAGCCGCCGCCCGCAGCAACAACGACTGCGAGAAGCGCAATGGGCGCGACGACCGATGTTCTCATTTCAAGTGCAGACGATGGAATTTCGCGTCGAACGCGGGAAAACAGTGATTATGCCCCGGCCGGATGTACCCGGCAACGACGCGACGTTCACGACGAGCGCCGAAGGACTCCGATCGTGAGCGCGTTCGACTTCGGTCAACTGTTAGAATTCCTCCGTTCCGGCTCGATTGCCCCGACTCTTGTGCTCTGCAAGATAAGGGCGCCGGATTTCCTGTTTTCGCCATCATAAATGATTCGAACCCGATTTGTAGCTGCAATCGCCGCCGCCGCAACGGCGCTGTCGCTCGCGTTCGCTGTTGGCGCGCAGCAGACCGCCGCGTATCCGGCGAAGCCGGTCAAGCTCGTGATTCCGTTCCCGCCGGGAGGGCCGCTCGACATCGTCGGACGTGCGATCGCGCAAAAGCTCACCGAAGCGTGGGGACAGAGCGTTGTCGTCGACAATCGACCCGGCGCCGGCGGCAACATCGGCGCAGACGTCGTTGCGAAAGCGGCGCCCGATGGCTACACGATCCTGATGGGCGCGCTCTCGACGCATGCGGTGAATCCGAGCCTCTACGCAAAGATGCCGTACAACGCGATCACCGATTTCGCGCCGATCACGCTGGTCGCCGTCACGCCGAACGTGCTGGTCGTCAACGCTGCGCTGCCCGTCAATTCGGCGAAGGAGTTCATCGCGTATGCAAAGGCAAACTCCGGAAAGCTCGCGTTCGGCTCGGGAAGCAACGGCAGTGCCGGACATCTCGCCGGCGAGTTGTTCAAGGTCGATACCGGAACCGACATCACGCACATTCCGTACAAGGGCGGTGCACCGGCCACGCAGGCGCTGCTCGCCGGAGACACGCAATTCATGTTCGACAATCTGGCGAATGCAATGCCGCAGGTCAAAGCCGGCAAGCTCAAGGCGCTCGCGGTGACGACGGCGGAACGCTCGAAGCTCGCCCCGGATCTTCCGACGATGGCCGAAGCCGGTCTCGCCGGTTTCGACATCTCGACGTGGTTCGGCCTGTTTGCTCCCGCGGGCACGCCGAAGGACGTCATCGCCAAGTGGAATGCGGAGGTCGTCAAGATTCTCAACTCGCCCGAGATGCGCGAGAAATTGATTGCGCAAGGCGCCGAGCCTTCGCCAACCACGCCCGAGCAATTCGCCGCGCTCGTAAAGAGCGAGATCCCGAAATACGCGAAGATCATCAAGGCGTCGGGCGCGAAGGTCGATTGAAGCGCGGCAGGCGAAACACCGTCGCGACAGCCGCTCGATAACTCGATAAAACCGGAGGAGCCATGAGACAACGTTTGCTGCGTGCGATCGCCGTGCTTGCCGGGATTGCGGCGATCGCAGTCGCCGCATCGTCTGCAGCGCAGGCGCCTGCCTATCCGACGAAGCCGATCCGCCTCGTCGTGCCGTTCCCGCCTGGCGGAGCGACCGACATCATCGCGCGCGCGGTTGCGCAAAAGCTGAGCGAGACCTGGAACCAGAGCATCGTCGTCGACAATCGTCCCGGCGCGGGCGGCAACATCGGAACGGAGCTCGTCGCGAAGGCGGCCCCCGACGGTTACACGCTCGAGATGGGAACCGTCGGCACGCACGCGATCAATGGGAGCCTGTATGCAAAGATCCCGTTCGATCACGTCAAGGATTTCGCGCCGATCATCCTCGTCGCGGGTGTTCCGAACGTGCTCGTGGTCAATCCGGCGCTGCCCGTCAATTCGGTGCAGGAGCTGATCGCCTACGGGAAGGCGAATCCCGGCAAGCTGAACTTCGCGTCTTCGGGGAACGGCACGTCGACCCATCTGTCGGGCGAGCTCTTCAAGGTGATGACGGGCGTACAGATGACGCACGTTCCGTACAAAGGAAGCGCGCCGGCGTTGCAGGACCTGCTCGCCGGGCAGGTGCAGTTGATGTTCGACAACCTGCCGCCGTCGCTGCCGCAGATCAAGGCCGGAAAGCTGCGCGCGCTCGCGGTGACCTCGGCGACGCGCGCGCCTGCGCTGCCCGACGTTCCGACGGTCGCCGAGTCGGGTCTGGCCGGATTCGAAGCATCGTCGTGGTTCGGTCTGCTGGCGCCCACCGGAACGCCGCCGGCGATCATCGCGAAGATCAACGAAGAGGTCGTGAAGTGGCTCGCCTCGCCGGAAGGCAAGGAAAAGCTCGCTGCGATCGGTGCGAACCCCGCAGGCGGACCGCCCGAGGACTTCGCGCGCCACATTCAGGCCGAGACGGCCAAGTGGGCGAAGGTCGTCAAGGCGTCGGGCGCGAAGGTGGACTGAGTGGCTATTCCGTTGGCTGCCCCATCGCCTCGAAGATCTGGCGCAGCTGCGGCGTCATCGTGATTCCCAGCGTCCTGCCCGAGGGCAGCTTGCGCCTGAACCACTGATCGTAGATCCGCGCGAGCTCGCGCGTCTCGGCGAGCTTTTCGAACGTGTTCTTCACGAGCGCGTCGAAGTCCGGATCGTTCTTGCGGAACATGATTCCGTACGGATCGTACGACAGAAAATCGCCGAGCACGACGTAGTCCTGCGGACGCTTCGACTCGACTGCGGTCGCCGTGAGAACCACGTCGTCTCCGCCCCATGCATCGGCCTTGCCGGTTTCGACGGCTTCGAATGCCTGCGCGTTGTCGCGAACCACCATCAGGTTGATTCCGAGCTTGTCCTTCGTGTTGATCGCCTTGATCGCGGTCTCGTTCGTGCTCGCCTCGGTGACGACAACGGTCTTCCCCTTGAGGTCCAGGTAGGACTTGTATTTGGCCGCCCGTTTCGCGAGCAGCTTGGTGCCGCTCACGAAGATGATCGGCGAGAACGCGACCTGCTTCTGCCGCTCGGCGTTGTTGGTCGTCGTCCCGCACTCGAGATCGACGGCGCCGTCGGCGACCATGCCGATCCGGTTCTGCGGATTGACCGACACGTACTTCACCTGGATCGTGTCGTCGCCGAGCTCGCCGCGAATCTCCTCGACGATCACCAGACACAGATCGATCGAGTAGCCGATCGGCGTGCGCGCTGCGTTGAGATAGGAAAAAGGCACGGACGTGTCGCGAAACCCGATCGTGATCGTCTTCGTTTTCTTCACCTTTTGCAGCGTCCCCGTGAGCTGCGCGACGCCGACCGCATCCTGCGCGTAGACGGGCGCGGCGAGCGCGCACGCGATGCAACCGATCAGTGCGAATCGGGCAAACATGCGAATCGTGACGGTCATGGCGTTCCTCCTCCGCGCAAAACGCTTTCGAGTCCCTCAGTCCGCGGCCGCCGGCGCAATGCCCTCGTCTGCATCGATCTCGGCTTGCGCCTGCGCCTCGGGCAGCAGCTCGCCTTCCCACTTCGAGACCACCGCGGTCGCGATGCTGTTGCCGACGACGTTGGTCGCCG
>DASSGI010000070.1:0-9223 GCA_035857655.1 Casimicrobiaceae bacterium
AGGTCGGTCGTCTCGTAGGCGGCTTTCGCGGCGGCGATGCTCGAGACCGAAATGTCCTCGACGAGAACGTGAGCCGCGAGCGTGACGACGCCGAGCACGTTCGACGAAGCGCTGCCCGCATGAATCAGCGCAATCGAACCGCCGTCGCTGTGTCCGATCAGGATCGGTCGAGATATCGCCAAGCGGTCGAGAAGCTGCGGCAGCGCGATGGCGGCTTCGTCGTGCATGTAGCGCACGGCTCGCGACCCGGTCAGCGGGTCGGAGTTGCCGTAGCCGAAGCGCGAATAGACGACCGCATCGCAGCGCGTGTCGTGCGCAACACGCCCGGGAAAGTCCCGCCACATCCCGATCGACCCGAGTCCTTCGTGCAGAAAGACGAGCGTCGGACGATCGTTGCCGCCGGCGTCGATCCGCTCGTACTCGATCCGATGCGCTGCGATGTCGAGAAAGGGCATCAGACGCCGAGATAGCGATGCAACGTCCCGGGCTGCGCGAGCAGCGTCCGGCTGTCGCCCTCGAAGACTACGCGCCCCTTGACGAGGATCACGTTGCGATCGGTAATTGCCGTGACGGCTCGGTAGTTCTTGTCGACGATCAGCGTCGCGATCCCGTGCGCGCGGATGTCGGCGACGATCATCCAGATCTCGCGTGCGATCTGTGGCGCGAGACCCTCGGTCGCTTCGTCGAGGATCAGCAGATCGGGATTCGTCAGCAGCGCGCGACCGATCGTCAGCATTTGCTGCTCGCCGCCGGAGAGCTGGCCGCCCTCGAAGCCGAGCCGCTCGCCGAGACGAGGGAACGTTCCGAGCACGCGCTCGAGCGTCCAGTCGCGCCGGCCGTCGGGTCCGCCGCGCGCGGCCATCACCAGATTCTCGCGGACAGTCAGATTCGGAAAGATGCCGCGGCCTTCCGGAACGTAAGCGATGCCCTGCCGCGCGATCCGATACGGTTCTGCGCCGGTCATCGGCGTGCCGCATACGCGGACCTCGCCATGACGCGTCTTGACGATCCCGAGCATGCTGCGAATCAGCGTGCTCTTGCCCATTCCGTTGCGGCCCATGAGCCCGACGGTCTCGCCGCGATCGATCCGGAAGTCCACGCCGTGCAGCACGTGACTCGCGCCGTAGTACGCGTGGAGCTCCCGCGCCTCGAGCAGCCACTCGCTCATGCGAGCCTCCGCGCGCTCATGTCGCGGTGCCTAAGTACGCCTGCTGGACCGCTGCGCTCGCGCGAATTCGCGACGGCGTCCCGGTTTCGAGCACCTGGCCGTTGACCATCACCGTGACGACATCGGCCACTGCGAAGACCGCATCCATGTCGTGTTCGACGAGGAGGATCGCATGCTCCGACGCGAGCGCCTTCAGGAGCTCGACCATTCGCGCCGCTTCGTCGGCGCCCATACCCGCGAGCGGCTCGTCGAGGAGCAGCACGTTCGGACGCGTCGCGAGAACCATCGCGATCTCGAGCTGCCGCTGCTCGCCGTGCGACAGCGTCGACGCGACGCGCTCGCCGCGTCCTGCCAGTCCCGCCGCGTCGAGCGCCCGGTCGGCAGCCTCGGCGGTCGGACGGTATGCCGTGGCATCGGCAAACACGTGAACGACGCGCGGCGTGCGCGATTGCGCGGCGAGCCGGCAATTCTCGAATGCCGTGAACGCGCCAAAGATGTTGGTCTTCTGGTAGCTGCGGCCGATCCCGCGGCGCGACCGCCGATCCGACGCTTCGCGCGTGATGTCCTCGCCGCCGTACGTCACGCTTCCGGACGTCGCGGCAAGATCGCCGGAGAGCATGTTGATGAGCGTCGTCTTTCCCGCTCCGTTCGGACCGACGACCGCGTGGAGCTTGCCGCGCTCGAGCGCGATCGAAACGTCGCTCACTGCAGCGAGACCTCCGAAGCGGCGCGTCAGGTTGCGCGTGGCGAGCACCGGCTCATTCATCGTTTGCCTCGCCGACCAGCGTGCGACGGAAGCGTCCGGCGACGCTCGCCAACCCGCCCGGAAGCAACACCACGAGCGCGATGATCGCTACGCCGAGCAGAAGTTGCCAATGGCGAGTCATCGCCTGAAAGAACTCGGTCAGCGCAACGAACGCAAAGGCCCCGACGACGGCTCCGTAGAGACTGCCGATGCCGCCGAGGATCAGCATCAGGAGAACGTTTCCCGACTGGTGCCACGACAGCAGCTCGGGGTTCACGAACCCGAATTGGAGCGCGGACAGGTAGCCGGCGAGGCCGGCGAGCATTCCAGCGAGCGTGAAGCTCGCGAGCTTGTAGCGGTACACCGGGAAGCCGAGCGAGCGCATCCGCTGCTCGTTGCTTCGGATTCCCATCAGCGCGCGGCCGAAAGACGAGCGCAGGACGACGCGCAGGAAGACGAACGCCGCCGCGAGCAGCGCGAGAACGACGTAGTAGAGGTGGACGGCGTTGCGAGTATCGAACGGCACGAAGCCGCCGATCGCGGCATCGGGCTTGAAGTTCATGCTGATTCCATCGGACCCGCGACCGAACGCCGTGTCGTGGAACACGAAATAGAACATCTGCGCGAACGCGAGCGTCACCATGATGAAGTAGATCCCTTTCACCCGGACGACGAAGAGCCCCACCGCGAAGGCGCAGATTCCCGCTGCGATCAGCGCGACCGGCAGCGTGAGCCAGAAGCTCGGGGGCTCGCTCTTTGGCGCGAGCAAGCCGAGGGCGTAGGCGCCGATCCCGAAGAATGCCGCATGCCCGAACGAGACGAGGCCCGTGTAGCCGACGAGGAGATCAAGCGAGAGCGCGAAGATCGCGAGCACCATCATCTTCGTCACGAGCTCCGTGTAGAACGTCGCGCCCGCGAACGGAAAGAGCGCCAGCGCCGCGAACACGGCGATCGCGGCGATGCGCCGGCCGTTCATCGCACCGCAGCCGCGCGACGTTTACGCACTACGCGGCCCGCCTGAAGAGTCCGTCGGGGCGCCAGAGCAGAATCGCCGCCATCAGCACGTAGACGGTGACGCCCGCGGCCTGCGGGAGCAGAACCTTGCCGAAGGTGTCGACCAGCCCGATCAGCAGCGCTGCGCCGAGCGCCCCCCACACCGATCCGATTCCTCCGACCACGACGACGACGAAGCAGATGATCAGGACCTGCGTCCCCATGCCCGGATACACAGACGACACCGGCGCAGCGATCATCCCCGCGAACGCGGCGAGCGCGACGCCGAGCGCGAAAACGAGACGGTAGACCAGGCGGATGTTGATGCCGAGCGCTGCGACCATTTCGCGATTCGACGCCCCCGCGCGGATCATCATCCCCAGACGCGAGCGGTGAATCAGCAGGTAGAGCGCGCCGGCGAGAACGAGGCACACGGCAGACATGAAGAGGCGGTAGACCGGGTACGAGAGCGTCGCCGTGAGCGGAATCGAGGCGTTGAGCAGCGCTGGCACCGCGACGCCGTGCACGTCGTTGCCGACGATCAGGCTGCGCAGCTCCTCGAACACGAGGATGAGTCCGTAGGAGAGCAACACCTGCTCGAGGTGGTCGCGCTCGTACAAGTGTGAGAAGAGCGCCCATTCGAGAACGATGCCAAGCAGCACCGACAGAACGATCCCGACGACGATCGCGACAAACAGGTTGCCGGTGAGCGACGCGAGCGAGAACGCCATGTACGCGCCGATCATATAGAAGCTGCCGTGCGCGAGATTGATGATCCCCATGATGCCGAAGATCAGCGTGAGGCCGCTCGCGACGAGAAACAGCAGCAGCCCGTACTGGACGCCGTTCAGCAGCTGGATCAGGAGCGTGTAGACGTCCATGCCGAGATTACAGTTTGGGGCGGGCGAGGGTCTGGCCGCGGCCTTATGGTGATGCATGCGGCCGCCGCGAGACCCCCGCCCACCTGTCGGTGAACGCCGCTCCTATCTTCCTGCGATCAGAGCTTGCAGCCGCGCGGCGGATCTGCGAGGTCCTTGACCGCCACGGCCATCACCTTGTTCTCCCTGCCCTCGACTTTGCGCAGGTAGATGTTGTGAATAGGGTTGTGCGACCGCGTCAGCGCGAACGCCCCGCGCGGGCTGTCGATCTTGGCCGTCTCGATCGCCTTCACAAGCTCGGCGCGTTTCGACAGATCTCCCTTCACCGCATTGACCCCCGCGATCAGCATCTGCGCGGCGTCGTAGCCCTGCACCGCGTAGACGTCCGGCGCCGTGCCATACGCCTTGGTGTACGCCGCACGGAAGGCATTGTTCTTCGCGTTGTTGAGCCCGTCGCCATAGTGCAGCGTCGTCAGCAGGCCCTGCGCCGCGTCGCCCTGCGCTTCGAGCGTGCCGTCGGTGAGGAACCCTGGCCCCACGAGCGGGATCGTCCGGTTGAGACCCGCGGCCGCGTAATCCTTCACGAACTTGACGGCGCCGCCGCCGGCGAAGAACGCGTAGACCACGTCGGGCTTCAGCGCTGCGATCTCGGTCAGGTACGATTGGAACTCGACCTGCGGGAACGGCAGCGCGAGTTCCTTTACCACCTTGCCGCCGCCCGCCTCGAACGCCTCCTTGAATCCGCCGACCGACTCGTCGCCGGCCGCGTACTTCCAGGTCAGCGTGACGGCCGTCTTCTTCGTCTGTTCGGCCATCACCCTACCCATTGCGATGCCGAACTGCGAGTTCGAAAACGATGAACGGAAGACGTTCGCTGCGCAAAGCGATCCGGTGATGTCGTCGGCGCCGGCGTTGGGGATGATCAGCAGCGTGTTGGTGTCGCGCGCGATCTTCGCCATCGCCAGCGCGACGCCCGAGTGGACGGTGCCGACGAGCACGTCGACCTGATCGCGCTTCACCAGCTTGTTCGCGTTCTCCGGCGCCTTGGCTGGATCGGACTCGTCGTCGACGGTGAAATACTCGATATCGCGTCCGCCGAGCTTGCCGCCGTTCTCGGCGATCGCGAGCTTGAAGCCGTTGGTGATCGCGGTCCCGAGCGCCGCGTACGTGCCGGTGTACGGCAGCATCAGTCCGATCTTGACCTTCTGCTGCGCCACGGCGTGGCCGGACGCGAGCAACGTCGCTGCAGCGATGCCCGACGCCGCGACGGTCCTCACGGCGATGCGCGCGATGCGGGGAAGCGCTCTCATAACGGTGTGCTCCTCTCAGAGTCGTTCGTCGCGAGGCCGACCGGCAGGCGGGCCCGTGGTTTTGTCGTCAGCGGCTCTCACGCCCGCCGGGCGCGAAGCTTGAAGCGCTGTATTTTACCCGTGGCTGTTTTGGGAAGCTCGTCGATGAAATCGATCCAGCGCGGATACTTGTACGGCGCGAGATGCGACTTCACGTGCTGGCGCAGCTCCTCGGCGAGCGCGGGGGACGGCGCGTGACCGCGCTTGAGAACGACATACGCCTGCGGCTTGACGAGCTCTTCATCGTCGGCTCGGCCGATCACCGCGGCTTCGAGCACGGCAGGATGCGTGATGAGCGCCGCCTCGACTTCGATCGGAGACACGTAGATGCCGCCGACTTTCAGCATGTCGTCGCTGCGCCCTGCGTAGACGTAATGGCCGTCGGTGTCGACCGAATACTTGTCGCCGCTGCGCGTCCACGCGCCCTGGAACGTCGTCCGCGACTTTTCGCGATTGTTCCAGTACGCAAGTGCAGCGGTCGGCCCGTTGATCTGCAGCTCTCCGACTTCACCGCGTCCGACGGGTTGGCCGTCGTCGCCGACGATGCGGAGCTCGTAGCCGGGAACCGGAACACCGGTCGTCCCGTAGCGAACGCTGCCGGGCCGATTCGACAGGAAGATGTGCAGCATCTCCGTCGATCCGAGGCCGTCGAGAATCTCGACGCCGAAGCGCTCGGTCCACCGCCGTCCGATGTCGGCGGGCAATGCCTCGCCCGCCGACGTGCAGACGCGCAGCCGCACCTCGCCACGCTTCGGCAAATCCGGATTCGCAAGCAGCGCCGCGAACAGCGTCGGCACGCCGAAGAAGACCGTCGGCTGGTGGCGCGTGAGACGCGCGATCACCGCCGGAGGCGTCGCGCGCTCGGCCATCAAGATCGTAGTCGCGCCGACGGACATCGGAAACGTGAGCGCATTGCCCAGTCCATACGCAAAGAAGAGCTTCGCCGCCGAGAACACGACGTCGTCCTCGCGAATGCCGAGCACCGGTTTCGCGTAGAGCTCGGCCGTCTGAATCAGGCTCGAGTGCGCGTGCACGGTGCCCTTCGGCGCGCCCGTCGACCCGGATGAATAGAGCCAGAAGCAGGCGTCGTCGCACGTCGTCTCGGCGGGCGCGAAATGCGGCGAGGCTTTCGCGGTCAGCGCCGCGAGCGAGTGTGTCCCGCCGGCCTCCTCGGCGGTCGGGCCCGAGACGATCACATGACGCAGCTGCGGATGCCGCGGCAGCACGGGCGCAATCGCGGGGAGGAGCTGCTCGGAGACGATCAGCGCGCGAGCGCGGCTGTCGCGCAGCATGTAGTCGTAGTCGTGCGCGATCAGCAGCGTGTTCGCCGCGATCGGAACGATGCCCGCCCTGATTGCGCCCAGGAACGCCGCCGGAAAATCGATCGTGTCGAGGTGACAGAGGAGCACGCGCTCCTCGGGCCGCACTCCGAGGCTCGTCAGCGCGTTCGCGCAGCGATTCACGCGCTCGGCGAGCTCGCCGTACGTGTACGTGCCTGCGTCGTCGATATAGGCGATCTTGTCGGCGCGGCCCGCGGCAAGGTTGCGCTCGACCAGATCGTGCGCGGCGTTGTAGTCGCGCGGGATCTCTATCCGCGGCGGACTGACCCGATGATCGGCGGTGCTCAACGACGGCATCGTGCTTCCCCTCCGGCGGCGGCGTCGCTCCGCCGCGAGCGTCCGGGCTCTTCGGAAATCCCCCCGGGAAAGCCTCCGGCATAATACAGCGCACCGAGGAGAAACGGGATGGCCGATACCGGAGCATCGCATGCCGCGGCGGCGGATGCACGCGTCACCTACGACACGCACCCCGACCGCTATGCGCACTGGAAGCTCGCGTTCGACGGGCCGATCGCGACGCTCGCGATGGACGTCGACGAGGACCGCGGAATCCGGCCCGGTTACAAGCTCAAGCTCAATTCGTACGATCTCGGCGTCGACATCGAGCTCGCCGACGCGCTGCAGCGGATCCGCTTCGAGCATCCCGAGGTCCGCTCGGTGATCGTCACGAGCGCCAAGGATCGCGTCTTCTGCTCGGGCGCCAACATCTTCATGCTGGGGACTTCGTCGCATGCGTGGAAGGTGAATTTCTGCAAATTCACGAACGAAACGCGCAACGCGATCGAGGATGCGAGTCGCCACTCGGGGATCAAATTCGTCGCGGCCTGCAATGGCACGACGGCGGGCGGCGGCTACGAGCTTGCTCTCGCCTGCGACGAGATCGTGCTGATCGACGACCGGTCATCCGCAGTCAGCCTTCCCGAAGTGCCGCTCCTCGGCGTGCTGCCGGGGACCGGCGGCCTCACGCGCCTCACCGACAAGCGTCGCGTTCGCCGCGATCACGCGGACGTCTTCTGCACGCTCGCCGAGGGCGTGCGTGCGCAGCGGGCGAAGGAATGGCGGCTGATCGACGAACATGCGAAACCCCAGCAGTTCGCGCAGAGAGTGCGGAAGCGCGCGCTCGCGCTCGCGTCGGCGAGTGAGCGGCCCCGCAATGCGACGGGCGTCGCGCTTCCGCCGCTCGATCGCGCCGTCGACGACGCCGGCTCTCGCTACGCGCACGTCGACGTGACGATCGACAACCAGGCGCGCAACGCGACGATCACCGTCCGCGCACCGGGCGCCTCGGTCGCCGGCGACGTCGACGGCATCCTCGAAGCGGGCGCGTCGTGGTGGCCGCTCGCAATGGCGCGCGAGCTCGACGATGCGATCCTGTCGCTGCGCACCAATCATCTCGACATCGGCACGTGGATCCTGAAGACCGAAGGTTCGGCGGTTCGCGTGCTCGAGGCCGACGCCGCGCTCGAGCGTCACCGTGCCCACTGGTTCGTCAACGAGACGATCGGCATGCTCCGGCGAACCTTCGCGCGCCTCGATGTGACGTCACGGACGTTCATCGCGCTGATCGGGCCCGGCTCGTGCTTCGCCGGGACGCTGTTCGAGCTCGCGCTCGCCGCGGATCGCAGCTACATGCTCGCCCGTGCCGACGACGAAGCAACTGCACCGCGAATCGCGCTGTCGCCGCAGAATTTCGGCGCGTATCCGATGATTGGAGGCTCGGCACGCGTCGACGCGCGGTTCTACGGCGACGCCGCCGCGCTCACGGCCGCACGCAAGGCGATCGGCGGCGAGCTGACGGCGGCGCGCGCACTCGAGCTCGGGCTCGTCACCGTCGCGCCCGACGAGCTCGACTGGGCCGATGAAGTGCGCATCGCGCTCGAGGAACGCGCGAGCCTGTCGCCCGACGCGCTGACCGGCCTCGAGGCCAACCTGCGCTTCGGCGGCGCCGAGACGATGGAGACGCGGATCTTCGGCCGCCTGTCGGCGTGGCAGAACTGGATCTTCGTGCGGCCGAACGCCGTCGGCGAGGCGGGCGCGCTGAAAGTGTTCGGCACCGGGAGCAAGGCGCGATTCGACTGGGACAGAGTGTAGGATCGTGATCGTGGCTACGCAGCATTTGTCGATTAGCTCCGCCGTTCAGACGTGCCCGGAGGCGCGATGAACATCGACTACAACGAGCGGATACCGAACAACGTCGACCTCGCGGGCAACCGCGCGCTCACGCGGGCGCTCGAGCAATGGCAGCCGCAATTCCTGCGGTGGTGGGGCGACGTCGGACCGCAGGACACGCGCGAGCTCGATGTCTATCTGCGCACCGCGGTGAGCGCGGTGCCGAAAGGCTGGGCGAACTACGATTTCGTGAAGATGCGCGACTACCGCTGGGGAATCTTTCTCGCGCCCGCGGAGCCGGAACGCAAGGTCAACTTCGGCGCGCACAAGGGCGAGCGCGCGTGGCAGGAGGTGCCTGGAGAATATCGGGCGAACCTGCGCCGGCTGATCGTCACGCAGGGCGACACCGAGCCCGCATCCGTCGAGCAGCAACGCCGCCTCGGGCAAACCTGCCCGTCGCTCTACGACCTGCGCAACCTTTACCAGGTCAACGTCGAGGAAGGCCGGCACCTCTGGGCCATGGCCTACCTGCTTCACGCGTATTTCGGGCGCGACGGCCGCGACGAGGCGCAGGCGCTTCTCGAGCGGCGCTCGGGCGACACCGACAACCCGCGGATCCTGGGCGCGTTCAACGAGCCGAC
>DASSGI010000071.1:0-2068 GCA_035857655.1 Casimicrobiaceae bacterium
CGCGCATACGCGACGTCCCTGCAAATATCGGGGGGGCGCCGACCGGGCGCGAGTCGGTGCAAATCAAGGGGGGCGATGGTATAGTCGGGGCCGCCGCGCAGGAGGGCTTGTCTCCGACGGCACAAGAGATAGACGATGAGCTTCGACGCTTTCGCCCCTTTCGATTCCGCCGCGCATCAGCGGCGATGGCGTACGACCCGCGCGCGCCGCTGGCGCTAGAGTCGTAGCAAGCACGGCCTCGCGCGCGTACCGCGCGACGCCCCGGCGGTCTCCCCGACTGCACCGCTCCTCGAATCGAAGGGCACGACAATCATGACCGAAGCCGAATTCCGAGCGCTCGCCGCGCAAGGGTACAACCGCATTCCGCTCGTTCTCGAATCGTTCGCGGACCTCGACACGCCACTGTCGCTGTACGTGAAGCTCGCGAACGCGCCCTACACGTTCCTGCTCGAATCCGTGGTGGGCGGCGAGCGGTTCGGACGCTATTCGTTCATCGGGCTGCCCGCCGGGCTGCGCATTCGTGCGCGCGACACGTCGATCGAGGTCGATGCCGGAGGCTCGATCGCCGAGCGCCACACGGGCGATCCGCTCGCCTTCGTCGGCGAATTCATGCGTCGCTATCGCGCGGCGCCGAGACCGGGACTTCCCCGTTTTTGCGGCGGGCTCGCCGGCTACTTCGGCTATGACACCGTCCGCCATATCGAGACGAAGCTCGCGGGTCATGCGCCGCCGGCGGTTCCCGGACTGGCGGAGGTTCCCGATATCCTGCTCGTGCTCACCGAAGAGCTTGCGGTCGTCGACAACCTCGCCGGCAAGATCTACCTGATCGTCTACGCCGACCCCAAGGAGCCGGATGCATACGCCCGCGCGCGCGAGCGGCTGCAGACGCTGCGCCGCAAGCTGCGCGAACCGGTGAAGATCCCGTTCCAGACGGCCGGGACGCTCACGCAGAGCGACAGCGAGTTCGGCGCCGACGGTTACCAGGGCGCGGTGCGGCGCGCGAAGGAATACATCGCGGCTGGAGATGTGATGCAGGTCGTGCTGTCGCAACGGATGCGCAGACCCTTCACGTCATCGCCGCTGTCGCTCTATCGCGCGCTGCGCTCGCTCAACCCGTCGCCGTACATGTTCTATTACGATTTCGGCGATTTCCACGTCGTCGGCGCGTCGCCGGAGATTCTCGTGCGCAAGGAGGGATCGACGGTCACGTTGCGGCCGATCGCCGGCACGCGTCCGCGCGGAGGTACGCGCCAGGCCGACGAAGCGCTCGCGCGCGAGCTTCTCGCCGACCCGAAGGAAGTTGCCGAGCACGTGATGCTCGTCGACCTCGGCCGGAACGACGTCGGCCGCGTGGCGCAAACCGGCACGGTGAAGCTCACCGAGCGGATGGTGATCGAGCGCTATTCGCACGTGATGCACATCGTTTCCAACGTCGAGGGGACGCTGAAGCCGGGGCTCACAAGCATCGACGTGTTGCGTGCGGCGTTTCCCGCAGGCACCGTGAGCGGCGCGCCGAAGGTGCGTGCGATGCAGATCATCGACGAGCTCGAGCCGTCGAAGCGCGGCGTGTACGCCGGCGCCGTCGGCTACGTGAGCTTCCAGGACGACATGGATACCGCGATCGCGATCCGCACTGCCGTCGTCAAGGACGGGATGCTCTACGCACAGGTGGGTGCCGGGATCGTCCACGATTCCGTGCCGGAAACCGAATGGACCGAGACGCAGAACAAGGCTCGCGCGGTGCTGCGCGCTGCCGAGATGGTCCAGCAGGGACTCGACGCCGAAGCGTGAGCGCCGAGCGAGATTGTCAACATTGTTGACAATCTCCGGCGAACGGACGACTCGCTGGCGTCGCGGGAACCGCGCGGACTACTTGGGCGCTTTGTCGCCCGCAACCGGAGCCGCGTTCGGATTGATCGTCACGCCGCGCTTCGCGAGCTCGCCGATGATCATCTTGGCGCCCGGATTGCCCTTGTCAGCGAGAACCGCGGTCTCGCGGGCGAGATTGTCGAGCGACGTGCGGAGCTTCCCCGCATTCTCGTACGGCTGCGTCTGGTTCGTGTAGACG
>DASSGI010000072.1:0-2590 GCA_035857655.1 Casimicrobiaceae bacterium
ACACCGGTCCTCGCTACACTGACGATGCCGACGCAGGCGGGCGAATCATCGCACCGTACCTGCGCGCAACCGGCATCGATCGGTTGTCGGCGCTCATCGTCACGCACCAGGACACCGACCATAGCGGCGGAGCGCTCAGCGTGATGCAGGTGGTTCCGGTCGGTTGGCTCGCGTCGTCGTTGCCTGCCGATCACGCGATCAATTCGCGCCGGGGCGGCGACGGCGGCTCGGCGTTCCGCTGCGAAGCGGGGCAGCGCTGGACATGGGACGGCGTGCGCTTCGACGTGCTGCAGCCGACCGCTGACGACTATACGACGCCGCGACTCAAGCCGAACGACTTGTCCTGCGTCGTGCGAATCGAGTCCGAGCATGGCAGTGCGCTCCTTACCGGCGATCTCGAGGCGCGCGGCGAGCTCGAGCTCGTGCGCCGCGACGCGGGATTGCTCGAGTCCGACGTGCTCGTCGTGCCGCATCACGGCAGCCGGACGTCGTCGACGGCGGCTTTCATTGCTGCGGTTTCGCCGAAGGTCGCCATCTTCACTCCAGGTTATCGCAATCGCTTCGGCCATCCGCGGCCGGACATCGTTGCCCGATATGCGGACGCAGGGGTCCGCACGTATCGGACCGACTATGACGGTGCACTCACGTTCGTGTTTGCGCCGGGACGATCGCTGTTGCCGCGCGCAGAACGCGAGCACGATCGGCGCTATTGGCGCGACGCGCCGATGCGGGAAGCGTCCGAAAATTAGGGTCAGAGGCGACTTTTGCCACAGGCGCAAATGAACGAACGAGCAGGTAAGGGTCGTCTCTGACCCTAGTTTTCCGAGGAAAGTCGTCTCTGATCCTAATTTTCGCGCCTGCGAACCATCGCAGCTTCCACGCGGTCTCACGCTCGCTGCTCTTCCTCGTTGACCGCTCCCGAACCTGCTCCGTAGACTCGGTGCCCCCATGCCACAAACGCGATTCTCCGCCCCTGCGCTGCTCGCTGCGCTGATGCTCGCGTTCTCGACGGCGTTCGCGCAGCAGCCCCCCGCGAAGGGCAACGAATGGAAGCTCTCCGCCGCTGTCGGTCCTGCGTTCGCGCTCGGCGCAGCCGCCGATCATTGGGCCAGGCACATCGCGGAGCGCAGCGGCGATAAGCTCGCTGCGAAGCTCTATCCGGGTGCAGCGCTTGCCGATCGCGACGCGCTGCGAGAATTCACTGCGCTTTCGATGGGCACCGCCGATCTCGCGATCGGCTCGTCGCTGCTCTGGTCGACGCAGATTCCCGAGCTCAACGTCATCGGGCTGCCGTGGATCGCGCCGGACATGAAGGCGCTCGATGCGTTGCTCACCGTCGCGATGAAGGAGCGCCTCGATGTGGCGATCGAGCGTGCCGGCGCGATCCCTCTCGCCTATGCGGCGCTCGGCCTGCGTTCGCTCGCGACGACAACCAGCGGGGCGCAAACGCCCGAGGCGCTCAAGGGCCTCAAGTTACGCATCGGTCCGAACCCCCTGGTCGCGGATCTCCTTATCGCATTGGGCGCCGAACCGAAGACGATGGCATTCGCCGACGCACAGGCTGCGCTCAAGGCGAGAATGCTCGATGCGCAGGAAGGAACGCTCGCGACGATTACCGCCTCGCGAATCGACGCGCTCGGCGTCAAGCATGTGCTGGTGTGGGGTGCGACCGGCGAAATCGCGATCTTCGCCGCGAACCGCGCGTTCTGGAATCGCCTGTCCGCCGCCGATCAGGCGATCGTCAGAGAGGCGGCGAATGCCGCGGCGGCGGAACTTCCCGCGCTCGTCGCCGCCGAGAACGACGGCGCGATCGCCGAGTTGAGCAAGCGAGGCGTGACGGTGACGCGACTCACCGCGAGCGGACGCGCGGCGTTCGCCTTCGCCGCGCGCAGCGCCTACGAAAAATGGGAAGCCGTCGCCGGCGCGGATCTCGTGCGTGCCGCAGAGGCCGCGGTAGCGGCAATGCCGCAGTAACCCACAGCGACCGAGTATTTCCGCACCCTCGGTAACCCCAAGCATTCCCGCTTCCCGCAGGATCAGTGAACGAACCGGCCGAGACGAACAGCCGTCTCGCCCTTCTTCGGTCGCCGCGTCGGCATGATCAGCATGCAGTTGTCGTAGGGCGTGACGATTTCCGCTTCGCCGTCGCGCGCGAGCAACGTGCCGCCCTTCGCGACGACGCCGAGGGCCGTCGCCGGAAAGACGAACTCGAACGCATCGGTGACGATCGTCACGACCGAAGTGACCTCGATCACCTTTTGCGGCGGCGTGAGCGTCCGCTCGAGATGAGTATCGAGAAACGCGGGATCCACCATTCCGAAGTGACGCAGGAACCGGAGCGTGACGTTCTTCGCGATCGCCGGCGCCGACAGTTCCCAATGCTGGCCGCATTCGATCAGCAGCGCGTTGCGCGGATCGCTCGCCTCGTCGAAGAACGCGTAGTCGCGCAACCGTTTGCCGGCCTTGTGGCCGCCGTCGACGATGATGTGCTCCGGTGAACCCAGCGCCTGCGCGAGCGCGACGCCTTTATGCTGCAGGCCGGCCATCGCGAGCGGCGGGCAGCGCTCGGTCATCGAGTGCAGGTCGAGCA
>DASSGI010000073.1:0-10088 GCA_035857655.1 Casimicrobiaceae bacterium
GAACGAGACCGTCGCGATGATAGAAAGTCCGCGCGGGAAGGCCCCGCACGAACGTCCGCGACAGCATCGAGGCCGCCGGGTCGATCACGATGTACGCTCGCAGCGTGTCGAAGAGCTGCGCGCGAAGCGCGTCGTCGCAGCGCAAGCGCTCGAAAGCCGCAACGAGCCACTCGAGTCGCGTTCCGCGATGTCCGGCGCTCGCAGCTTCGAGCAGCGCGGCCGAATCCTCGCTGGCCGCGACGAGCTCCGACTCGATCGCCGGAAGCGCGACTGCGAGAATCGCAGCGAGCGCGCCGCCGTCGTCGTCGAACGAATCGATCTCGGCGCGCTTCGCGAAGCGCTGGGCAAGCCAGCGGGCGATGTCCCACCCGAAGTTGATCGTCACCGGCGTCCATGCGATACCGGTGTTGTCGAGCTTCGCGCGCGAGCGGGCCGCGCCGCGAGCCGCCATGCGCCGCGCACCTTGGGCGACGCGCGCAAGCTCCGCCCGTGCGGCCGCGCGGAGCGCCGGCGTCTGCGGGTAAGCAAGGAGACAGAGCAGACAATCGTGATAGGCGACGAGCGTCGCCGGATCTTCAAACGCGCGCGACGCGCATCGAGCCAGCGCCACCGACTTGCGCGCCGCCGATCCCTCGTCGAACGCGAGCGCGATCCGCCGCAGCGCGCCGACGCCGACAACGTCGAGCGCCTTCACGTCATCACCACCGCGCCGCCGGCGGCGAGCGACGGCGCCGAGCCGCGAACGAGCACGCGAGCCCGCGGCAGCCTAACGTCCCTTCGGACTCGCCTTGGTGCGCGGCGCTACACGCGGGACCATCGCCGGGGGCCTCTTCGCTTGCGGAAACTGCGTCTTCGGGCCCGTGTGTCCCTTCGGATTGGGATATCCGCTTCCCTTGCCCTTGGTCATCGTCGCCTCCCGGTATCGGCTGTCGAAGCTCCTGTGTGGGTGGATGCTACCCGTTTCCGCGACCGTTGGGACCGCGAGTCGGTCCGCGCGCGCCAAAGACGGACTCCGCGATTCGGCTAGAATCGCCTTCGCCCGCGTGTCGATCCTTGCCCGCCGCCTCGATTGTTTTGAATCGAATCGATCCTCCGCGAATGGAGCTGCCTCCGTGCCCGAAGTGAACGGCGCCGCGCTGACGCTCGCGTGGATCGCGCCGTTCGTCGGCCTGCTGTTGTCGATCGCGGTGCTCCCGCTCGTCGCGTCCGCGTTCTGGCAACGCCACTACGGGAAAACCTCGCTGTTCTGGTCGCTTGCGTTCCTGATTCCGTTCGCGCTGCTTTTCGGCCCGTCGGTTACGTTCCACGCGGTGATGCATACGCTGCAGGCGGAGTACGTGCCGTTCATGATCCTGCTGTTCGCGCTGTTCACCGTGACGGGCGGCATCCATGTCAAGGGAAATCCTCACGGCACGCCGGCGCTCAATACCGGGATTCTCGCGCTCGGCACGGTGCTCGCGAGCGTCATGGGGACGACGGGCGCTGCGATGCTCCTGATCCGTCCGCTGCTTCGCGCGAACGACGCGCGCCGGCACAACGCGCACGTCGTGATCTTCTTCATCTTTCTCGTCGCCAACATCGGCGGATCGCTGACGCCCCTCGGCGATCCGCCGTTGTTCCTCGGATTCCTGAAAGGCGTCGATTTCTTCTGGACGACGCGCACGATGATCTGGCCGATGCTGGCGGCGGCGGTGCTGCTGCTCGTCGTCTTCTTCGCAATCGACAGCTGGTACTTCCGCCGGCCCGGCGAGGCGCGCGCTTCGCCGGATCCAACACCCGATTCGCGCGTCGGCATCGACGGGATGTTGAATCTGCTGATCCTCGGACCGTTGATCCTCGTCGCCGTCATCGTCTCGGGGTTCTGGAACCCCGGGATCGCATACTCGGGATACGGAATGCACATCGAGCTGCAGAACGTCGTGCGCGACCTCGCGCTGCTTGCGATCGCGTGGCTGTCGTGGCGCTACACGCCGATCGAGCTGCGGGAAGCGCATCATTTCGAATGGGCGCCGATCGTCGAAGTCGCGAAGCTCTTTGCGGGAATCTTCCTGACGATCATCCCCGTCATCGCAATCCTGCGCGCGGGTCACGAGGGCGCGATGGCGCCGCTGCTCGCGCTCGTCACCGACGAAGCCGGTCGCCCGCGGGACGCTCTCTACTTCTGGATGGCTGGCGGGCTGTCGAGCTTCCTCGACAACGCGCCGACCTACCTGGTCTTCTTCAATCTCGCGGGCGGCGACCCCGTCGCGCTGATGGGGCCGCTCGCTTCGACGCTGACCGCGATTTCCACGGGCGCGGTGTTCATGGGCGCGAACACGTATATCGGAAACGCGCCGAACTTCATGGTCAAGTCGATCGCGCAGTCGCGCGGCGTCGCGATGCCGGGGTTTTTCGGCTACATGCTCTGGTCCGGCTGTATCCTGCTGCCGACGTTTGCGCTGCTCACGATCGTTTTCTTCCGCTAGACCGCATCGAGGAGGGTAGCAATGGGAACTTCAATCGAGCTCAAGGCCGCCGACGGCGTCACGATTTCCGCGTACCGGGCCGACCCCGCGGGTCGACCGCGCGGCGGACTCGTCGTCACGCAGGAGATCTTCGGCATCAACAGCCATATCCGCAACGTGTGCGATGGGTTCGCCGCCGACGGCTATCTGGCGATTGCGCCGGCGCTCTTCGATCGCTATCAGCGCGGCTTCGACGTCGGTTACAAGCCCGAAGATATCGCCAAGGGACGGGAGCTGAAGATGAAAGCGCAGATCGATGCTGCGCTCAAGGATGTGACCGCGGCGCGCGACGCCGTCAAGGCCGCCGGCAAGGTCGGAGTCGTCGGATATTGCTGGGGCGGCTACGTGGCATGGATGGCCGCCGCGAGGCTCGACGGTTTCGCGTGCGCGATTCCTTATTACGGCGGCGGCATGCTCGAGGCCGGCGCCGAACGTCCACGCTGCCCGGTCATCGCGCATTTCGGCGAGCGCGACAGCGGGATTCCGGTGGACGGCGTGCGAAAGTTCGCGGCCGCGCACCCCGAGGCCGAGGTCCACATCTACGCCGCCGACCATGGCTTCAACTGCGACCAGCGCGGCTCGTACGAACCGGCTTCGGCGAAGCTCGCACGCAGCCGCACGATCGCGTTCCTGCAACGGCACATAGGCTGAAGCGCGTGGAGCTCGCGCGATCGCGATGACGTCGGCCGACGAGCGTTCGACACCGGCCTGGCGCCGGGCGCTCGACCGGGCGCTCGATCGCCTGACGGCGATGGTCGGCGTGCTCGCGCTGCTGCTCTTCCTGCAGTGGCCGCTGCGCGAGCTCGTGCAGGCGTACTCGCGCGAGGCGAACGACTTCGCGCAGTGCCTGTTCGCGCTGTACGTGAGCGTCGCGATCCTCTGTGCAACGCGGCACGGCGCGCATCTCGCGACCGACGCGATGGCGCATCGCTATTCGGCGCCGTTGCGGGCGCTCCTCGCGCGCGTCGCTTAGCTCGCGATTCTGGTTCCCGGGTCGATATTCGTTTTGTGGAGCTCGTTGCCGATCGTCTGGCAATCAGTGATCGAGCTCGAGGCATTCCCTGAAACGTTCAACCCCGGATATTTCGTCGTCAAGTCCGCTGTCGTGCTGCTTGCGCTGCTGGTGCTCGTGCAAGCGCTCGCCGACGGCATCGGCGGATCCGCTCCCGAGTGATGGAAGCGGCGGGCCTGTGGATGCTCGCCGCGGTCGCCGCGCTGATTCTCGCGACCGGACTTCCCGCCTGGGTGCTGCTCGCCGGCGTCGCGCTCGCGTTCGCTGCGATCGGGGTCGCAGTCGGGAAGATTCCACTCGCGCTCCTCAGTGGAATCCCTTCGCGGTTGATCGGCCTCCTCGAAAACGACCTGCTGCAGACGCTGCCGCTGCGTACTGATGGGCGCGATGCTGAACCGCCTGCCGCTCGCCGACGTGCTCTTTCGCACTGCGCGCCGCGCACTGAACTGGACCGCTGCCGGCGCGCCGCTTGCAGGACTCGGCCTGGGGGTGCTCCTCGCTCCGATGAATGGATCGGTCGGCGCGAGTGCGGCGATGCTTACGCGCACCGTGCTTCCGCGGCTCACCGAGGCGCGCGTGCCGCGGGTCCGTGGCGCCGCGCTCGTCTGCGTGGCGAGCACGATGGGCGTCGTCGTGCCGCCGTCGCTGGTTCTGATTCTCCTCGGGGATGCGATGCTTCGCGCCCACACCGAGGCCGTCAACGCGACGCGTCTCGCGACGCGCATCATCAACACGCAGGACGTATTCCAGGGCGCGCTGATTCCGGCGGGCGCGCTGTTGCTGCTTTGCGCGTTCGTCGCATGACGCCGCAACCGGCGCAAGTTGAGGAGCTACCCGCCTCCCGCCCCGGCGAGCGGCGAGTGGATCACGGCCACGATTACGGCGCTCACGATCGTCGCACTGCTCGCGGGAGTCACGCTCGGTTATCTCTACGCGGTCGAGGCGGCGGCGACCGGGGGCGTTGCGCTCTTCTGCTACGGACTCGTGACGCGGACGCTCACGCGCCCCATTCTCGCGGACATCCTGCGCGACGCGATGACGATCACCGGAGCGCCGTTCGCGCTGCGGGTGGGCGCGACGATCTTCACGGTCGTCGTCCGCGCGTTCGGAGCGGATCTGCTCGTCGCCAACTGGCTCGCGCATCTCGCCGGCAGCCCGCGCAGGGCGCTCATCATCGTGCTGCTGATGCTCGCGCTCTGCGCGTTCGTCCTCGACGCCTACGAGATGATCTTCGTCGTCATCCCGATCGTCATGCCGCCGCTGCTGATTCGCGTTCCCGACGCGACCTGGGTCGCGGTGCTGACGTTGCTCGTCCTGCAGGCGAGCTTTCTCGTTCCACCGATGGGCTACGCGGTGCTGATGGTTCGCCACCGGATCGCGAAACCGATCCGTACGCCGCGACTCGTCCGGGCATTGTCGCCCTATCTGATCGCGCAGCTCGTCGTTCTCCGACTCGTCCTTGCGTATCCGGTGAGTGTCTGGCGAGGCCCCCACGGCGAAATACCGGTCGCTCCTGAGCCGGCGCCCCCGAGCAGCGATACGAGCTTTCCGTTCGCGCTTCCGCAGGACGACGCGATCCAGATGCCGCCTTCCGGCGGGGACACGCGCTGAACCCGCGGCCGCTCTTGTCTCTCCCGTCAGGCGCGGGACGCGGTTCCGGCAAGCAGCCGATCGGCGAGCCCCAGCGCATCGTCGATCGCGGCGCACACCCAGTCGAGCTCCTCGCGCGTGACGACGAGCGGCGGCACGACCCAGATGCCGAACTTGTCCGACGGCACGTAGATGTCGCGCTCGCGGAACAGAAACTCGGAAACTTCCTTGACGATCGTGCGCTCGTACTTCTCGGTCGCGCGGCGCAGCGGCTCGCGCGTCGCACGATCGCGCACGAGCTCGAGCGTCCAGAAGAGGCCGATGCCGCGGACGTCGCCCACGCAGGCGTGGCGAACCGCGAGCGCGGCGAGTTTTCCCCCGAGGTAGTCGCCGAGCTCGCGCGTGCGCTCGAGCAGCCCGTCGTCGTGCAGCACGTCGATCGACGCGAGCGCGGCCGCAGAGGCGAGCGCATGGCCCGAAAAGCTCTGCCCGTGTCCGAAGATGTGATCGTCGAACGTGCGCGCGACCTTCTCCGAAAAGATCGTCGCGGCCATCGGGCAATAGACGCCGAGCGCCTTGCCGAGCACGACGATGTCGGGCTCGATTCCGTAGTGCTCGAACGCGAACATCCTCCCGGTGCGTCCCATACCCGTCATCGTTTCGTCGACGATCAGGAGGATTCCCCAGCGGTCGCAGAGCGCGCGCAGGCCCTCGAGATAGCCCGGCGGCGGCGGGATGATGCCGTTCGACCCGACGACCGTTTCGACGAGCATCGCGGCGACCTTGTTGTTGCCGCCCTCCTGCTCGATCACGTAGTCGAGATACGCGAGGTTCGCCTGCGTCGCCGCGTCGCCTTCCCCGAACGGAGAGCGATACGCGTACGCGTCGGGCGCGAAGACGATCCCGGGTGCAGTGAACGGCTCCTGGAACCAGCGCCGCGGGTCGCCGCTCGCCGACGCCGCGCCTGCCGTTGCGCCGTGCCACGAGCGGTAACGCGAAATGATCTTGTACGGATACGGATACTGCTGCGGCGCGTCGATCCGAGCCGCGTGTCCGCCGAGCGCATTCACGTAGGCGTGCTGCCGCGCGCCTTTGATCGCTGCCTCGATCGCCGCCGCGCCGGACTGCGAGAAATAGACACGCTTGTTCGGGCTCCCCGGCGCGAGCTCGGCGAGCCTCGCCGCGAGCCGCGCCGTGGGCTCCGTCGCGAAATCGTCGGTGACGTAGACGACCTTCTCCATTTGCGCGCGCATCGCCGCGAGCACCTTCGGATGCCGGAACCCGAGGTTGATGCATTCGTGCGCGCTGCGCAGATCGAAGATCCGCCGCCCGTCGCTGGTGTGGATCCAGCAGCCCTCGGTGTGATCGACGGCGAGCGGCGCGTAGCCGCGCTGCGCCGACCAGCATTGCATCAGGTGTCGCGCCTGCAGCGCGGCGAAATCGTCGGTCATCTGTGCTCCCTTGGCTCCCGCAGCCAGGGCGGCCCCCTCGCGGGCTTAGGCTGCGCATGCGCCCGCGATGGGTCCGCCCTATCTGCGGAACGCAGCGCCCACGAGGGAACCGCCCCTACCTGCGAACGGATCGCTTCAAGGCGAAGTCAGGGCGCGGGCCGCGCAAACGGCACGTCGTCGAGCGGTCCGTCGAACTCGACCCGCTCGATGACGACGATCTCGTCTGCCTTGGGATCTCCGCGCGAAGCGCGAACGCGAAACGGAAGCCTGACGCCCTGCACGTCGCGCCAGTCCATGTAGATCTCGGTGCGCGTCGCGATCGCCTCATGCTCGACCAGCCGCTCGATCATCTTCGTTTCGACGTTGACCCAGAGCTCGAATTCGCGCCCGCCTTCAGGCGTGACGCCGATCACGTCGAAGTCGGCGCCATCCGCGGGCGAGTGCCCCTTGTAGACGAACTTCGCCGGGTGGCGGTCGGGGAACCAGAACGCAAGCTGATCGCGGTATGCGGCGTTCACCGCGAGCTGGGCATCGGTGTCGACGTTGAGCAGCCGCGTCTTGCCGGACGGCTCCTGCGTCCACGCGACGTTTCCGTCGAAACCCATCACGCCTGCCATCGGTCCCAGCTCGAAGCGCATGTAGGAGCGCCCGGTGCGTATTTCGCTCCAGCGCTCGGCCTCGCCGGTGTGGCCGCCGGTCCGGAGCGCGACCAGCGTGTGCAGCGACGTGTGCCCGTCCCATGCGGCGCCGCCGGCTGCCGTCTTCGCCGCGGCGAGAACCGCAGTGGGATTCGCCTCGGGCTTGTCGCCGGTTTGCGCGAACGCGGTGCCGCCGAGGAGCGCGACGGCGAATGCGCTCGAGCCCGCGAAGCGTAGGCCTCTGCTCACGTCAGCCTCGCCCCACGAAAGGCATCTTCGTCGCCATGATGGTCATGAACTGGACGTTCGCGTCGAGCGGCAGGCTCGCCATGTAGACGACTGCGCTCGCAACGTGCTCGACGTCCATCAGCGGCTCGACGGCGATCTGCCCGTTCGCCTGCGGCACGCCCTTCGCCATCCGCGCGGCGAGCTCGGTATGAGCGTTGCCGATGTCGATCTGTCCGCACGCGATGTCGTACTTGCGCCCGTCGAGCGACGTCGACTTCGTGAGTCCGGTGATCGCGTGCTTTGTCGACGTGTACGGTGCCGAGTTCGGACGCGGAGCGTGCGCGGAGATGGAGCCGTTGTTGATGATGCGGCCGCCCCGCGGGTCCTGGTCCTTCATGATGAGCATCGCCTGCTGCGTGCAGAGGAACGCGCCGGTCAGATTGGTGTCGACGACGTTCTTCCACTGCTCGAACGTGAGATCCTCGAGGTTGACACCCGGCGCACCGATGCCGGCATTGTTGAATAGAACATCGAGGCGCCCGAAGGTTTCGCGCACGCGCGCGAACAGCGCGCGAACCGAGGCCGGGTCGCCCACGTCGGTTGGAACGGCGATTGCCGCGCCCTGCGGCGCTCCCGCCTCGGCGACCGCCTTTTCGAGCGGCTCGCGGCGGCGACCGGCGAACGCGACGCGATAGCCGTTCCTGGACAGCGCCACGGCGGCGGCCTTGCCAATGCCGGTGCCGGCGCCGGTGACGACGGCGACTTTCTGGGACGGACTCATGAGGTTTCCGATGGTTCGGGCGGAAGCGCGCGTATTGTCGTCGGGAAGGGCGGGCGGACGCAAATCCGGGCGTCGGGTAGTGCGAGGCGAGGTGCGTGCTCGCGGACCCGACCATCGCGAGCGCGCTGGCGGGCTCGGACCGTCGCGAGAGCGCGCGCCTCGTCGGCTCGGGCGGCCGCCGGTCGCACGATGAACTCGCGGGGGCCGCGCGTCGCCTAGAATGAGCGCCACTTTCCGCTCCGGCTCGAGGCCGGCGATCCCGTCATCCATCCGAAGAGGACCTGAGGTGCATCTCCGATTGTTGATCGCCATCGTGGCGTTGCCGCTGGCGCTCACTGCAGCGGCGCAAGGCAAGAAACGTGTCGAGAAGGCAGCCGACCTGCCGGTGTTCTCTTACAAGGTCGACGGCAAGCTCGAATCGTTGATCCGCGACGACGCCAAGTTTCGCGCGTTCGCCGGCGATGTGCGCCGCGACACCGATTCGGTGCTCGCGCAGTACGACATCGCCGACAAGTCGAAGCTGCGCGAGCTTCTCGGCGTGCTCGTGCGCCTCGACCTGATCGAGGGACGCTGGGACAGCGCGCTCGCGGGCGCGGCGAAGATCCGTGACCTCGAGGAAAAGCCCGCCGACAAGCTCGTGTCCGGACTCGTCGTGCGCGCGATCGTCGAAGCGAGGCGCGTCACCGGCAACACGACATCCGACGCCTATCGGCGCGAGGTCGGGCGTCTGGTCGCCGCCGATCTCACCGGGATGCCCTACGACGTGATCCAGAACGAGATCAAGGAAGCGAAGGCCGGCAACGAGATCCTTTCCGAGGCGCTCGCGCTCGGCTACGTCGGCAACGTGCTGCAGCCGACCGTCGACAAGGCGGGAGTGCTGTCGTCGGATCTCGCTCCGATCATCGTCGGCGCGAAGTATCGATTGACGTTCGCATTGCCGCTCAAGGAGACGATGATCGCGACCTATACGCAGTATCTCGATGCGCACAAGGTCGAGAAGCCGGACATCTGGGCGGCGCGGAACGTCGAGCTGTCGCCCCGCAAGGACCACAAGCCGGTGACGATCGCCGTGTGGGATAGCGGCGTCGACTCCGCGCTGTTCAAGGGACGAATGGTCGCGGATGCCTCCGGCAAGCCGGCGCTCCTCGCGTTCGACAAGTACTCGAACCCCGCGAGCGGCGAGCTCGCGCCGATTCCCGCCGAGCTCAGGGCGAAGCTCCCGCAGATGAAAGCGCGGCTCAAGGGCTTTTCCGACCTGCAGTCGAACATTGACAGCCCTGAAGCCTCGGAAGTGAAGCGGTCGCTCTCGTCGCTGAAGCCCGACGAGTACAAGAGCACGATCGAGGAGTTGACGCTCGCGAGCCAGTACATCCATGGAACGCACGTCGCCGGCATCGCCGTCGAGGGCAATCCGTACGCACGGATCCTGATCGACCGGATCGAATTCAGCCACACGCTGCTGCCCGACCCGTGTCCGTCCCGCGAGCTCGCGGACAAGGACGCGCGCAACGCGCAGGCCGCGATCGACTTCATGAAGAAGAACGGCGCGCGCGTGGTCAACATGAGCTGGGGCGGCACCGTGAAGAGCATCGAGTCCGATCTCGAGGTGTGTGGAATCGGCAAGAGCCCCGCGGAGCGCAAGGCGATCGCGCGCGAATATTTCGACATCGCGAAGAGCGCGCTCACGAAAGCGTTCGCGAGCGCGCCGGACATCCTCTTCGTCACCGCGGCGGGCAACAGCAACCGCGATGCATCGTTCGACGAGGACATTCCCGCCGACATCGTGCTGCCGAACCTGATGGCGGTCGGCGCGGTCGACCGGGCGGGTGACGAGGCGTCGTTTACGAGCTACGGCCCGACCGTCGTCGCGCACGCGAACGGCTA
>DASSGI010000074.1:0-13546 GCA_035857655.1 Casimicrobiaceae bacterium
CTTCCGCGTCGGCCACCTGCTCATACTCCAGGGCGCGAAGCAGATCGAGGTCGATCGCGCGGTCCCGGGTGACATCGCGGCCGTGGCCAAGGTCGACGAGATCGAGTTCGACTGCGTGCTGCACGACTCGCACGACGAGGATCAGATCTCGCTCCGGCCGCTCGAGTTTCCGACACCGATGCACGGCTTCGCGATCTCCCCGAAGAAGCGCGGCGACGAGCAGCGCATCTCCGACGTGCTGCACCGGATGATCGCCGAGGACCCGACGGTCTCGCTCGAGCACGATCCGATGGCGAACGAAACGGTGCTGCGCGCGCTGGGCGAGCTGCATCTGCGCTCGGTGCTCGAGCGGATGGCGACACAGTTCAAGCTCGAGATCGACACGAGGCCGCCGCGGATTCCGTACCGCGAGACGATCATGGGCAGGGCCGAGGGTTTCCACCGGCACAAGAAGCAGACCGGCGGCGCCGGGCAGTTCGGCGAAGTCTCCTTACGCGTCGAACCGCGCGAACGCGGAGCGGGCTTCGAGTTCCTCGATCAGACGAAAGGCGGCGTCATTCCGCATCAGTTCATGCCCGCGGTGCAGAAAGGCGTCGAGCAGGTGCTCGTCAGCGGAGCGATTGCGGGATTCCCGATGCAGGACGTGCGCGTGATCGTTCACGACGGCAAGCACCACGCCGTCGATTCGAAGGAAGTCGCGTTCGTCGCCGCCGGCAAGAAGGCGTTCCTCGACGCGATCGAAAAAGCAAAGCCGATCGTCCTCGAGCCGATCGTCAGCGTCGAGATCATCTGCCCCGAGACCAACACCGGCGACATCGCCGGCGACCTCTCGTCGCGGCGCGGCCAGGTGACGAGCACGCGCGGGCTGCAGCCCGGCATCCTCGCGATCACGGGTCTCGCGCCGCTCGCTGAGCTCGAGGGCTACTCGGCGCGGCTCAAGTCGGTGACCGGCGGCCACGGCTCCTGGTCGATGCAGCTTTCGCACTACGAGCAGGCGCCGCCGAACCTCCAGCAACAGCTCGTCGCCGAGTACAAGAAGTCGCGCAAGCACGAAGAAGAGTGATGCGGTCGAGGCAACAGCGCCGGGCGCACGGCTCTTGATTGCGCCTCCGCGCCGTTGCGACGGGCCACTGAACACGCGATGAAGCCGCGGGCAGGGGACCGCGACAAGACGGAGTTCCTGGTGCGGGTCGCTGCGCGCGATCTCGCCGGGATGCGCCGCATTGGTGCGCGCCTGCTCGAAGGGTCGGTCGCGCAACTGGACCCCGCGTTCGCTGCGTATACGCTGTCCGCGACGAGCACTGCGTGCCTCGCGAGCGCTGCCGATCCGTCCTGCCGTGAAGCTCTCGCGCGCCTCGACAGTCTGCCGCCGCGGAACCCGGTGCTGGACGTGCTGCGCGCACACAAAGCCGCGTTGCCGTAACGCGGCCACGCGCGATCGTTTGAATCATTCGCGCTGACGCGTGCCGCGCGGCCGCGCCGCGCCGAAGAGCGCCAGCGCATCCTCGCGCGCTTTGGCGTGATCGACGATCGGCGCCGGATAATCGCGTCCGATCACGACGCCAAGCTCGCGCTGGTCTGCAATCGACATCCGCCAAGGTGCGTGGATTTGCCCATCCGGGACGGCCGCGAGTTCCGGCACGTAGCGCCGGATGAATTTACCGGCAGGATCGAAACGCTCCGACTGCGTCACCGGGTTGAAGATGCGGAAGTACGGCTGCGCGTCGCACCCGGTGGACGCCGCCCACTGCCATCCTCCGTTGTTGGACGCGAGCTCGTAGTCGAGCAGCGTATCGGCGAAATAGCGCTCGCCCCGGCGCCAGTCGACGAGAAGATCCTTGACGAGGAACGAAGCGGCGATCATCCGCAGCCGGTTGTGCATGTAACCGGTCGCGTCGATCTGCCGCATCGCTGCGTCGACGATCGGATAACCGGTGCGGCCTTCGCGCCACGCGGCGAATTTCGCACGGTCGTTCTCGAATCGGAGATCGTCGTATTCCGGCTTGAACGCGTGATCGACGATGTCAGGGCGATGCCACAGGAGCTGCGCGAAGAAATCGCGCCAGATCAACTCGGACAGCCACGTTGCCGCGCCTTCGCCGCCCGGCTCGAGCGAGCGCCGATGCGCCCAGGCCGCAACCTCGCGGATCGACGCCGTGCCGAAGCGCAAATGGACCGACAGGTACGACGGACCTTTCGCCGCCGGAAAGTCGCGAGCGTCGCAATAGCGGTCGATGCGCTTGCGGAAGTCCCTGATGCGTGCCGCCGCACCCGACATCCCGGCCTGCACGCCAAGCGCCGCGAGATCGGCGCCGCGAAACCCGATCTCGGCGAGCGTCGGAACGCCCCGCGCGAATCGGACGCCCGGCAATTTGTCAACAATGTTGACAAATTCTCCGGCATCCGCCGCCGCAAGCGCATCGGCGTAGCGGTCGACCGGGTACGATTTCATTGCATACGGCGTGAGCGCCGCCAGCCACGCGCGCTTGTACGGCGTGAACACGCTGAACGGCTTGCCGGCGCGGGTGAGCACCTCGTCGCGTTCGAAGATCACCTGGTCCTTGAACGTGTGCAGCGCGATTCCCTGCCGCCGGAGCTCGATCGCGACAGCTTCGTCGCGGGCGCAAGCCGCGGGCTCGTAATCGTGATTCGCGTATACCGCGTCCACGCGGAGCGCGGCGGCAAGCTGCGGAATCGCCGTGCGCGCGTGATCGTGGCGAACGACGAGTGCGCCGCCCCTCGAGCGCAGTGCGGCGTCGAGCTCGACCAGGCTTTCGCGGATGAACTCGACGCGTCGGTCCGCGCGCGCCGGAAGCGGGTCCAGGATCTCGCGGTCGAAGACGAACGCGCAATAGACCTCGCGCGCGTCGCGCAGCGCGTGATAGAGCGCGGCGTGGTCGAAGTCGCGCAAGTCGCGGCGAAACCAGACCAGCGCGCGGCCGATCGAGCGTGCGCTCATCGGAGCGAGCGACGAAAAGCTGCGCGGCGAAGATGCGCGTACGCTGCTGCAGGCATCGCGAAAGGGGGCGGGGAGCTCGGGAGGGCCGCCAATTGTGCCGACGGGGGGCCGCGTTTACAATTGCGCCTATGGTCGGCTCTGCCGCCAATTTCACGCATCACTTCCTGATCGCCATGCCGTCGATGGCCGATCCGCGCTTTTCCCAGACACTCACCTATGTGTGCGAGCACAACGCCGACGGTGCGCTGGGGATCGTCGTCAACAAACCCACCGAAATGACGCTCTCGGCGCTGTTCGAGCAGATCGACGTTCCGCTCACCGACGAGCAGCTCCGTCGCACGCCGGTCCATTTCGGCGGCCCGGTCCAGGTCGATCGCGGCTTCGTGCTCCACCGCCCCCTCGGCAACTGGCAGTCGACGCTCGCGATCGACGACGACGTCGGGCTCACCACGTCGAAAGACGTCCTCGAGGCGGTGGCGCGCGGCGAAGGACCGAAGGACGTGATCATTTCGCTGGGTTACGCAGGCTGGTCGGCGGGACAGCTGGAGGACGAGATCGCGCAGAACGCGTGGCTCACCGTTGCCGCCGATCCGCACATCCTGTTCGACACGCCGGCCGAAGGGCGGCTTCCGGCGGCGATGCGGCTCCTCGGCATCGATTTCTCGCGGCTGTCCGGCGACGTCGGGCACGCATGACCGGTGCCGGTCGCGAACGCGGACGAGGCAACGATCCTCGGGTTCGATTTCGGAACGCGCAAGACCGGCGTTGCGATAGGAAATACATTGACACGCGTTGCGCGGCCGCTGACAACGATCGAGAGCGGGGCCAGCGCTGCACGCTTCGATCGGATCGCATCGCTGATCGACGAATGGCGGCCCGACATGCTCGTCGTGGGGCGCCCGCTCCATGCTGACGGAAGCGAGCACGAGATGACCGCGCGCGCCGAGCGCTTCGCCCGCCAGCTCTCCGGTCGCTTCGGAGTGAAGGTGGCTCTCGTCGACGAGCGATTCACGACCGTTGTCGCGGACGCGGAGCTTGCCGGCGCGGGAGTCCGCGGAAAGGACCGCAAGGCCGCGCGCGACGCGGTCGCAGCGCAGTTGATCCTCCAAAGCTGGTTCGACGAGACCGACCGAAATCCGATTCGTGGCCCTGCCTGACGCCGAGCAGACGATCGCAGCGCTTGCCGACCGCATGCGCGGCGCCGTCGCTTTCGACGCGAAGTTCGTCGGCATCTATTCGGGCGGCGCCTGGGTCGCCGAGCGCCTCGCGGCAATGCTCGACGGCGACCATCCGGTCGGCTACATCGACGTGTCGTTCTACCGCGACGATTTCAGTCGCACGGGCCTCAAGCCCGAAGTGAAGCGCACCGAGCTGCCGTTCGAGGTCGAGGGCGCAACGATCGTTCTCGTCGACGATGTGCTGTACACCGGGCGCAGCGTCCGTGCGGCGATCAACGAGCTGTTCGACTTCGGTCGTCCGGCGCGCGTCGAGCTTGCCGTCCTCGTCGACCGCGGCGGCCGCGAATTGCCGATCGAACCGACGTACGCGGGCGTGCGCCTCGCGGTGGCGCGCGATCTTTCGATCGTTCTTTCGCGTGCCGACGACGGCAGGCTCACGCTGACCACCGAGGCGGGCGGTGCGTAATCCGCAGCTCAACGCCGACGGCGAGCTCACGCACCTGCTGACGCTCGAGGGACTCCCGGCCGAAATCATCGTACGCATCCTCGATGCCGCGGTGCCGTTCGCTTCGATCGCCGAGCGCGACGTGAAGAAGGTGCCGCTGCTGCGCGGCCGGTCGGTGTTCAACCTCTTCTTCGAGAACTCGACGCGCACGCGCACGACGTTCGAGATCGCGGCGAAGCGGCTCTCCGCCGACGTGATCAACCTGAACATCGGCTTTTCGTCGACGAGCAAAGGGGAGACGCTGCTCGACACCGTCGACAACCTGGTCGCGATGAACGCCGACATGTTCGTCGTCCGCCATTCGCAGTCCGGCGCCCCGCACCTGATCGCCGCGCATCTCAATCGCACCGGCCGCTCGCACGTCCACGTCGTCAACGCCGGCGACGGACGGCACCAGCATCCGACGCAAGGGCTTCTCGACCTCTTCACGATCCGTCACTACAAGAAGGACTTCCGCGCGTTGACCGTGGGCATCGTCGGCGACGTCATGCATTCGCGCGTCGCGCGTTCGCTGATCCACGGGCTCACAACGCTCGGCACGCCGGAGGTGCGCGCGATCGGCCCGAAGACGCTCCTGCCCGCCGACCTGCAGGCACTCGGCGTGCAGGTTCACTACGACATGCGCGCCGGACTTGCGGGTTGCGACGTCGTCGTGATGTTGCGCTTGCAGAACGAGCGGATGAAGGGGGCGCTGCTCCCTTCCGTCGGCGAGTATTTCAAGCACTACGGGCTTACGCCGGAGAAGCTCGCCGCGGCGAAGCCGGACGCGATCGTCATGCACCCCGGACCGATGAATCGCGGCGTCGAGATCGATTCGGTGGTCGCCGACGGCGACCGCAGCGTCATCCTGCCGCAGGTGACGTTCGGCATCGCCGTTCGGATGGCGGTACTGAGCATGCTCGAGGGCGGATGAACAGCCCCCACGCTCACTGCGTTCGCTGCCCCCCGAGGGGGTGCACAGCGCCCTTCGGGCGGCCGTGCGGGCGCTGACCCGTGGACACGACTTCCAGCTGTTCCACAGCATGAAGATCGAGATCAGGAACGGACGCGTGATCGATCCGCGGGCGGGCGTCGACCGGGTCACCGCGCTCTACGTCGAAGCGGGCCGCGTTGCGGCGCTCGGCGCGGCGCCCTCCGAATGGAGCGCGAATCGCACGATCGACGCGACAGGGCTCGTCGTCTGCCCGGGACTGATCGACCTGTCCGCGCGGCTTCGCGAGCCGGGATTCGAGTACAAGGCGACGCTCGAGTCGGAGATGCGGGCTGCAGTTGCGGGCGGCGTCACGAGCCTCGCGTGTCCACCCGACACGGATCCGCCACTCGACGAGCCGGGCCTGGTCGAGATGCTCAAGTACCGCGCCCGCTCGCTCGAGCAGGCGCACGTCTATCCGATCGGCGCGCTGACCGTCGGACTGCAAGGGCTCGAGCTCACCGAAATGGGCGAGCTCACCGAGCACGGGTGCGTCGCCTTTTCGCAGGCGGAAGCGCCGCTCACCGACACGGGCGTGCTGCTTCGCGCGATGCAGTATGCGGCGACGTTCGGCCATCGTGTCTGGCTGCGACCGCAGGATTCGTATCTCGCCAAAGGCGGCGTTGCGCACGACGGCGAAGTTGCGACGAGGCTCGGCCTAGCGGCAATTCCTCCGGCTGCGGAAACGATCGCGCTCGCGACGATCTTCGCGCTCGTTCGATTGACCGGCGTCCACGTGCATATCTGCCGGTTGTCGACGGCCGAGGGCGTCGCGATCGTGCGCGCGGCCAAGGCGGAAGGGCTGCCCGTCACTTGCGACGTCGCCGTCCATCATCTGCACCTGTGCGACGTCGACATCGGCTGGTTCGACGCGCAATGCCGGTTGATTCCGCCGCTTCGAAGCACGCGCGATCGCGCCGCGCTCCGTGCCGGGCTTGCCGAGGGCACGATCGATCTCGTGTGCTCCGACCACACGCCGGTCGACGACGACGGCAAGCAACTGCCGTTCGGCGAAGCCGAGCCGGGCGCCACCGGGCTCGAGCTGCTGCTGCCGCTCGTGTTGAAATGGGCGACCGAGGACAAGGTCCCGCTCGCAGCAGCGCTTGCGCGCATCACGTCGCGGCCCGCGCAGGTCCTGGGCTCGCCTGCCGGACATCTCGCCGTCGGCGCGCCGGCCGACATTTGCCTGTTCGACGCGGGGACGCATTGGCGCGTCGAGCCGTCTGCGCTCGCGAGCCAGGGCAAGAACACCCCGTTCCTCGGGCTCGAGGTTCCCGGGAAAGTCCGGATGACGATCGTCGGAGGGCGCGTCGTCCACGAAGGATGAACTCGCCCGGGAATGGCGATGTCCACTCCCGTGTTTACGACCGATTGCCCAATGCGCCGATGCTGCGGCGCGCAAACCGAGGAGGTCGCATGAAACTCGAGCTCGAACAGGATGTGAAAGGGTTGCTGCCTGAAAAGGACTACGATCGCCGCGATTTCATCTGGACCGCGCTCGGCGCGAGCGCTGCGCTGGCGGTGGCGTCGTCAGCTTCGGGACAGACGGTCAACACGGACGCGAGCGGACTGGATGTCGCCGACGTGATGATCCCGGCCAAGGATGCCAAGCTTCGCGGCTATCGCGCGATGCCGGCGAGCGGCGGACCGTTTCCGGTCGTGCTTGTCGCCGCGGAGATCTTCGGACTCAATCCGTACGTGAAGGACTTGTGCCGGCGGCTCGCCAAGGCGGGCTATTACGCGGTCGTGCCGGATCTCTACACGCGCAAGGCCGATCTGACGACGGTCAAGGACATGAAGGACATCATGCCGGTCGTCAACAGCAAGTACGATACCGAGCTCGTCAGCGATTACGATGCGACGGTCGCGTATGCGCAGGCGAGCGGCAAGGCGGACACCAATCGGATGGCGGTCACCGGGTTCTGCCGCGGCGGCCGCACGACGCTCATCTACGCGGAGTCCAATCCCAAGCTCAAGGCCGCGTGCGCGTGGTACGGTCCCGTCGGCGGGCAGGCGAACGAATACACGCCGAAGAGCGCGATGGATCGCGTCGCGGAGCTCAAGGTCCCGCTGCTCGGCTTGTACGGCGGAAAAGACGCGGGGATCCCCGTCGATCAGGTCGAGAAGTTCTTCGCAGCGGTGAAGGCGCAGGGGACACCGTCGGAGTTGGTCATCTACCCCGAAGCCGGGCACGGGTTTCACGCCGATTTCCGGGGCGACAGCTATCGGAAGGCCGACGCCGAGGACGGATGGAGCAAGATGCTCGCGTGGTTCAAGAAGTACGGCGCCGCGTAGCAGCGCCATAGCGGGTGCGCGGGCGGCGCGTTCGCGAGCGGCCGCCCGCTTCGAAGCCGTCGACGTGAATCGATGTAGCATGCCCCTGATCGAGGCCGACGAGATTGACGTTCGGGCCTGTTCACGATCCGACTGCCAAGATGGAGCGTCGTACATTCATCGGACTGGGTGTCGCCGCGTTGTTCGCCATCCCGATGGCGGCGCGAGCTCAACTTTCCAGCAAGACGCCCCTCATTGGATTTCTCAGCAATCTGAATCCGACGACGGGGGCGGCCAATCTCGATGCGTTCCGCCGGGGACTGAAAGATCTCGGCTGGATCGAAGGCCGGAACATCCTTATCGAATACCGATCGGCTGACGGCGATATGACGCGACATCCAGCGCTCGCGTCAGAGCTCGTGAAGCTCCAGGTCGTCGCAATCGTCACCGCAGGAACTCCGGCCGTACAGGCCGCGCGACAGGCGAGCCGATCCATTCCCATCGTCGTGGCCATCATGCCCGACCCGGTCGCATTGGGGTTCGCTGCAAGCCTCGCGCGGCCGGGCGGGAACATTACCGGACTGGCAAATCTGTTCGAGGAGCTGACACCCAAGCAACTCCAGATCTTTCGGGAAGCGCTCCCCAACGCAAACCGCATCGCGCTCCTTTCGGATCGAAGCATGGGCGACGCCATCCAGACGGCCACGATGACTGCCGCTCGCACGCTCGGCGTCACCGCACGCGTGCACTACGTCGACAACGTGAACGACCTCGACACCGCTATCAGGACCGCGAAGAGCGAGCGCGCTGATGCCGTTCTCGTACTTCCTTCGCCAACCTTCAATCGTTACCGAGCGCGCATCGCCGAGTCGGCATCCAAGGCGAAGCTGCCGACATTCAGCGAATCCAGCGAGTACGTGAGGGACGGCGGCTTCCTGTCATACGGCCCCAACTTTCCGTCGATGTACTATCGAGCTGCTGCCTACGTCGATCGTGTCCTCAAAGGCGCGAAGCCGGGCGACCTGCCGATCGAGCGACCTACGAAATTCGAGCTCGTGATAAATCTGAAAACAGCAAAGCTCCTCGGAATCACCGTTCCGCAATCGCTTCTTCAGCGTGCCGACGATTGGGTCCAGTGACTTCCGTCTCGCCGCGTTCGCCCTCGCCACGAGTGACCCCACCGCCGAGACTCGCGCGATGAACAAGGACCGAGTCAGGGCGTTCACCGACAAGATCTTCGCCGACATGGCGAGCGCGATGAGCGCCGGGCTTGCATACGTCGGCACCAAGACTGGATTGTTCAGCGCGATGAGCGGCCGAGGCCCGATGACCGCCGACGACGTGGCGCGCGCTACGGGTCTGCAGCCGCGTTACGTGAAGGAATGGCTGAGCGGAATGGTGTCGGCCGGCTATCTCGAGTACGACGGGCCCGCCGAGACATACGAGCTTCCCGACGAGCACGCGTTCCTGTTGGCGTCTGAAGGCACGGATCACTACGCCGGCGGCCTGTTCCTGATGGTCCCGGCGCTGATGCGCGTGGCGCCGCGCGTGGCGGAAGCGTTCGCGAAGGGCGGCGGCGTTCCTTTCGATGCATTCGGAATTGAAACGATCGAGGCCCTCGACCTGCTGAACCGTGGCCAGTACGAGCAGCGGTTGGCGAGCTATTGGCTGAAGTCTCTGCCGGAGGTTGTCAGTGTATTGGAGCAGGGCGCCAGCGTGCTCGATGTGGGTTGCGGTGCCGGGAGTGTCGTGCTGACCATCGCGAAGGCGTTTCCGAAAACGACGATCGTCGGAATCGATTCCAGCGAGGGTTCGATCGAGAAGGCGAAAGCGTCGGCCGTGCGGGAAGGATTTTCCGGCCAGGTCACGTTTTTCGCGGGCGCTGTCGACGATCTGAACCCGGTCGAGAAGTTCGACTTGGTCACCATCTGCGACGCGGTGCACGACTTCGCGGCTCCGGTGGAAACGCTCGCGCAGGTGCGCTCGCGATTGAAGCCCGACGGGGTGCTGTTCGTCGTCGAGCCGAAGGCGGGCGATCGCCTCGAGGACAACTGCAATGCGGTCGGCGCGATGTATTACGGGTTCAGCGTGTTCCACTGCATGACGCAGTCGCTCGCACACGGCGGGCCGGGACTGGGCACGTGCATGGGGCCGGCGAAGCTCGAAGCGCTGGCGCGCGACGCGGGATTCACGCGCTTCGAGCGGCTCGATCTGCGCAGCAACGTGCTGGCGTTCTTTGCCGTTCGGCTGTAGCGACGGTCGTCGTTCGGATGAGGTCAGGTGCCCTGCACGGCGACCGCCTCGATCTCAGCTGATATCGCGGACTACTCGATCAACTCATCCGCGAGCACGCGTACCGACTGCGGCACCGTGAGCCCCAGTGTCCTCGCAGCCCTGAGGTTGATCACCAGCTCGAACTTGGTGGGCTGTTCGATCGGCAGATCGGCCGGTTTGGCGCCCTTCAGGATCTTGTCGACGAACCCCGCAGCCTGCCGCCAGATCTGAATGATATTCGGGCCGTACGAAACCAGCCCACCGGCATCGACGTACTGCCGGAGCTCGTACATGACGGGTAGCCGGCTCTTCGCGGCAAGCTCCGCCACGCGATGAGCTCGCGTGAAAAGAACACCCGCGGCAAGCGCAAGCCCCGCATTGGCGTTGCCGTCGGCGGCCTTCTTGAAAGCCGCATCGATTGCGCCGGCATCAGGAATCTCTATCGACAACAGGTTCAGCGCTCGCTTACGTGCGAGGGCTTCTATCGCCTTCCACGCGCTAGTGTTGGGCGCATTCCAGAACACCGCCACCGGGCCCGGTGCAGGAACGATTTGCTTCAGCAAATCGAGGCGCTTGGATGTCGCGTCCGTCGACTGAAGGCTCAACCCGGTGATGTTGCCGCCCGGGTGTCCGAGGCTTTGGACGTATCCGTCAGCGACAGGATCTGCCGCTGCCGCCATCACAATGGGAATCGTTGTCGTTGCCTGCTTCAAAGCCGGTACCGCGGGCCCACCGCCGGCAGCGATGACGTCTACCTTGAGACGAACGAGCTCGGCCGCGAGCGCAGGGAAACGATCCGGATTGCCTGCGGCGCCGCGAGGTTCGGTCACATAGTGCTCGCCGTACTTGTAGCCGAGCTCCTGCATGGCGGCAATGAACGCCCGCATCGAAGGCCAGACAGGATTTCCGCCGGTCATCTCCGAGGTCGCGCCAAGGCCGAGAACACCGATCCGATAGACCCGGCGCGCCGGTTGCGCGGATACCACGTCGCTTGCGACGAGCGCGCCCAAGACGAATCGCGCGCCGAATTCGCGCCGATTCATTGACGAGGCTCTTCTACCGCTTGCATCTCGGCAATCCTACGCTGCACTGCGTCTGAGACGATCGTTCACGTCGCTCAAGTACCTGCCATGAACGTCCGGATGCCCGAGGCGACGAACTGCACGCCGATGCAGATCAGCAGGAACCCCATCATCCGCGTCGCGGCATTCAGTCCCTCGCGGCCGATCAGCCGCGAAACATACTGCGCCGAATGCAGCGTCAGCCAGATCAGCACACAGGTTACGACGATGCTGCCGACGGTCGCCGTATAGGCGAGAGCGCGCGCGCCGCCGGTTTTCAGCTCGGCGATCTCGGTGGCAATGCCGATCACCGTAGCGATCGAGCCAGGGCCGCTGATCCCGGGCATCGCCAACGGGAAGAACGCGATGTCGTGGTGCGCCGGGTTCGGCAGCGCGCCGGTGTCGGGGTCGTCGAACAGCATTCGATAGCCCACCGTCATCACCGTCAACCCGCCCGCGATGCGCAACGCCCCGTAGGAAATGCCGAAGGTCTCGAGGATCAGCACACCGGCGAAAAGGCTTACAGTGAGAATCACCAGCGCGTAGATGCACGCCTTTCGCGCCTGGTCGTTGCGCTTGGCGGTGTCCATATCGCGCGCGAGCGCGAGGAACAGCGGGATCTTCGAGACGGGGTTGGTGATCGTTATCAGACTGATCAGGCCGCCGAGGAAGTAGGCACTGAGATACCGCATGAGCAGGTCCCCCGATTGGCAACGCTCGTTGCGCGGCGTGCGCTTGCCGGCACCCATGCACCCGTCGATCGGTGCGCCGGGCATTATTACACTGTTGCATCAAGCCGGATGAGGTGATGGCGCGACTGCTGTCGGTGAACGTCGGACTCCCGCGTGACATCGCGTGGAAGGGCCGCACCGTGCACACCGGGATCTGGAAGGATCCGGTGCACGGTCGCTGTCGCGTCGGCCGATTGAACCTGGACGGAGACGGTCAGGGTGACCTGGCCGGACACGGCGGCGAGCAGCGCGCCGTCTTCGTCTACCAGATCGATTCGTATCGCTATTGGCAGCGGCGGCTGAACCGGAGCGACTTCGTGCACGGACAGTTCGGCGAGAACTTCACGATCGACGGCCTCGCCGACGATGCTGCGTGCATCGGCGATCGGTATCGGATCGGCAGCGCGCTGTTCGAGATCACGCAGCCCCGCGTCACCTGCTATCGCGTCGGCATTCGGATGGACGAGCCCCGGATGCCGGCATTGCTGACGTCGACCGGACGGACGGGGTTCTACTTCCGCGTCCTTCAGGAGGGCGACGTCGGCGCCGGCGACGAAATCCTGAAGGTCGGAGAGGCAAGCGAGGGAATGACCGTCGCCGAGATCAACGCTCTGCTCTATTCACCCGATCATCCGCGCGATCGACTGGAACGGGCACTGCGGATCGAGGCGCTCTCGCCGGGATGGCGTTGGTCGTTCGAGGCGTTGCTGCGGAGCCAAACCGCTGCCGGAGCGAGCGGCAACGCGGGGCTCGCGCCGACATCGGCAGCGCACCCCGCTGCGCCTGGATTTCGTCGGCTCGCGGTGACCGCGATCGACCGGGAATCCGAGGACGTCTTTTCATTGACGATGCGGAGCGCCGACGGACAGTCGCTCGCAACGGCATTGCCGGGGCAATACGTCGTGCTGCGTCTCCAGCGAGCCGGCGACGAATCGCCGCTCTACAGGAGCTACTCGCTCTCGGGTGCGCTGACGACGCAGCGCTATCGGATCAGCGTAAAGATCGAGCCGAACGGCGCGGCGGGAACCTGGCTGCACCAGCATGTTCGAGTCGGCGATGCTCTCGACGTCAGCGCGCCGCGCGGTGCGTTCGTTCTGCAATCCACGGAGCAGCCCGTGGTTCTGCTGAGCGCCGGAATCGGCGTGACACCCGTGCTCGCGATGCTGCACGCGCTCGCCGCAGTACGTTCGCCGCGACAGGTCCTGTGGCTCCACGCGGCCCGCGATCGGCAACATCATCCGTTCGCAACCGAAATCCGCAGGCTCATGCTCGAGCTCCCGCAGGCTCGCAGCTACGTTTGTTACAGCCGGCCCGGACCGCGCGACAAGATGGGGGAGGACTTCGATGCCGCAGGCTATCTGTCGCGAGCGGTCTTCGACGAGATCGGCCTGCCGCGAGACGGCGATGTCTACCTCTGCGGGCCGATTCGCTTCATGGCCGAGATGAAGGAAGCGCTGGCGGGCGCCGGGGTAACGCAGGAGCGAATTCATGTCGAGCTCTTCAACGGCAGCGAGTCTCTGACGCCCGGTGTCGTCCGTGCGCCGACCCGGGCCCCGCATCTGCCCGACGACGATGCCGACACGGGTCCGCTCGT
>DASSGI010000075.1:0-11525 GCA_035857655.1 Casimicrobiaceae bacterium
GATTTCAGCGAGAGCTACATCACGATCGGCGCGACGCTCACGACCAGCGCCAACAACCCGAAGGGCCTGACGAGCGTCGCAGCGTTCAACCGGCCGGAGGTCGTGTTCGCGGTGCCGTCGGGTTCGTGGTCCGAATCCGTCGCTAAGGAAGTGGCCCCGCTCGCGACGATCAAAGGCTTCGGGCAATCGACGTCCGCCGACCTGATCCAGGAAGTCGTCGCCGGCCGGGCCGACGCCGTCGTCCTCGACACGCCGATCCAGACGACCGTCGCGCTGGAGGCGTTCGGCGACAAGATCCGCATCGTCCCCGGTCACAACAAGCCGCTCGACGTGCGCGCGTGCAAGGTCGGCTACGGCTACCGCAAGGGCGACACGAAGATGCGCGACTACGTTGACGGGTTCGTCGCCAAGATGCGCAGCTCCGGGAAGCTCGACGCGCTGATCACGCAATACATGAAGCCCGATCAGATCAAGGCGACGAACTGATCGCCGGAAGGCCGGGGTGGGCGACTTTCAGTTCGCGAAGATACTCGGGTACCTTCCCGACCTCATTCGCGGCGTCGGCGTCACGCTGCAGCTCGGATTGATTAGCGCGAGCCTGGGTCTCGTGCTCGGGCTCGTGCTCGCGCTGATGAAATACTCGCGCCACCCATTGTTGTATTGGCCCGCGTCGGTCTACATCGAATTCTTCCGGACGACGCCGCCGCTGGTCCAGATCGTCTGGCTCTACTACGGGCTGCCGCTGCTGACCGGATTCGATCTCGGCGCGCTCGGCGCCGCTGCGGTGGCGCTCGGCCTCAACATCGCCGCGTTCTACGCCGAGATCCTGCGCGCCGGAATCATCCAGGTGCATCGAACGCAATGGCAGGCCGCTCGCGTTCTCGGTCTCGATCTCAAGGACACGCTGCGCTTCGTCATCCTGCCGCAAGCGCTGCGCAACGTGCTGCCGCCGATGGGAACGACCACGATCTACCTCATCAAGGACACCGCGCTCGCCTCCGCAATCGGGACGCCCGAACTGCTGCGCATCGGCCAACTGATCGCCGTCGAGACGTTTCGGCCCGTCGAGACGCTGACGATCATCGCCGTTCTCTATTTCGTGATCACCTACCCCGTGGCGCTTCTGATCGGCAGGATGGAAGCGCGGTTCAAGGCCGCACGGGCCTGAGCCGGGCGCCAGCGCTATCGTGGCGAACGCCGAACCCCTGATCGTCGTCGAGAAGCTGGTAAAACGCTACGGCGCCGCCACGGTCCTCAACGACGTCAATCTCGAGCTCGATGCGGGTCAGGTTCTCGTCGTCATCGGACCGAGCGGCTCGGGCAAGAGCACGCTGCTGCGCTGCCTCGCGGCGCTCGAGCCGATACAGCAGGGGACGATCCGGATCGACGGGACGCTCGCCGCGAAGGGCGAAGGCGACGGCGAGGCGCGGCCGGATCGCGCGGCGCTGAAGGCATTGCGCGACAAGGTCGGAATGGTGTTCCAGCAATTCAACCTTTTCCCGCACCTGACGGTGATGGAGAACATTACGCTTGCGCCGCGACGGGTGCGCGGAATGGCGCCCGCGGACGCCGAAGCGCTCGCCGTCGATCTGCTGCGCCGCGTCGGACTCGAAGACAAGCGCGATGTCCATCCCGAGCGACTCTCCGGCGGACAGCAGCAGCGCGCTGCGATCGCCCGCGCGCTCGCGATGAACCCGCGCGTCATGCTGTTCGACGAAGTCACCTCTGCGCTCGACCCCGAATTGGTGGGCGAAGTGCTGCGGACGATGCGCCAGCTCGCCGAGCAGGGAATGACGATGCTCGTCGTCACCCACGAGATGGGTTTCGCGCGCGACGTCGCCGACGACGTCGTGTTCATGGACAACGGACAGATCATCGAGCGGTCAGCGCCGGCGCAGATCTTCGCCGAGCCGAGGGAAGCACGTACCCGTGCGTTCCTCGAGCGGCTGCTCGAACGTGAAGGCGGGAGGGAATGATGGCGGAAGTCGAATGGTCGCGGCTGCGAGCGCCCGAGCTGCGCGAGCTTGCAACGCAGGATGCAGTGGTGATCGTCCCGATCGGTTCCACCGAGCAACACGGTCCGCACCTTCCGACGCAGGTCGACTGCCTGCTCGTCACTGAGGTCGCGCGCCGCGCCGCGAGGCGCGCGTACGCATCGGTGCCGACGCTCATCACGCCGACGATCTGGAGCGGGCTCGCCGAGCATCACATGAGCCTCGGCGCAACGCTGTCGCTCGATTTCGCGACGTTCTTTGCGCTGGTGCGCGGTATCTGCCGCTCGCTCGTCCGCCACGGCTTCCGCAAGATCCTCCTGCTGAACGGCCACGGCGGAAACATCGCCGCGTTGACGGTCGCCGTCAACGAGCTCGCGGTCGAGCTCGCTGCACCGATCGCGACGACGACCTACTTCCGGCTCGCGGAGCCCGCGATCGCGAAAATCCTCGAGAAACAGACCGGCGTTCGTCACGCCTGCGAGGCCGAGACCTCGATGGTGCTGGCGCTCGAGCCCACGCTCGTCGACATGTCCCTCGCGGCAAATGCCGTGGGCCCCACGGAGCGCGAGATCGCGCAGGCCGCAGGCACCGACGCCGCGCATCGCTGGCGATCGTTCAAGTCGCGCACCGCGCACGGCGCGATCGGGGATCCGCGCACCGCGAGCGCGGAAAAAGGCGAGAAGCTCCTCGACGCCGCGGCCGACGCCGTGTGCCGCCTCGTCGCCAATCAGGAGTTCTGGACGCTTCGCGCCTGACCCGAAACAGCTTCAGGTAAAGGGCCGCCGTCCGCTCGGACCCTCAGCTCGTGAACGGCGCGATCGGCGGAATGGCGAGCGTCGAGACGCACTCGGCGTGGCCGCACTCGCATCCCTCTTCGTCCTGGGTGCGCTCCTTGTCTGCGCGCATGCTCTCGAGGCAGTAGTCGCTGCAGTAGTCCTCTTCCTCGGTGACCGTGCACGTGCAATCGGGGTGCGCGCACTTGCGCAGCGGCGCGAGCTTTTCGGAGCTCTCATTCGTACGAACGGATTCCATCGCCGTCTCCTTTCGCTGATCGACGGATTGATCACGCCACGATAGGCGCGATCGGCGGGCTCGCCTGTCATCCGCGCTGCCATCCCCCCGTCCGACGTTGCCTACAACGATGCGCATCGACGTCTCGTCCGCCGCCGCCTCCCCTCCCGTTGACCGCGGTCACGTGATCCTGAAATACTTCCCCGATGAAGCCGACCGCGCCGCCCACATTCTCCGACGTTCCGATTCGCCTGCACGAGTTGGTCCACGGTTACCGGACGACCTGCGTCATCGTCGCGGCGCTCGAACTCGGACTCATCGAGGCGCTGCGCGCAGCGCCGATCGCTGAAGCGCATCTCGCGGAGCGCCTCGGTGCTCACGAGGCGTCGCTGAAACGCTTCCTGCGTGCGCTGTCGAGCCTCGACGTCATCGAGTATCGGCCGGAAGGCGTTGCCTTGACGGCGTCGGGCCGGCTCCTGCTCGAAGGCGATGCCGCAATGCGCGAGCGCACCATTCTCGCCCGCGACGAATATCTGCACGCGTGGCTCCGGCTGAGTCACAGCGTCATGACCGGAGATCCCGCGTTCGATCACGTGTTCGGGATGAGCGCGTGGGAGCATCGGAGGTGCCATCCCGAGCTCAACGAATGCATGAACCGGACGATGGCCGACGACCATTCGCGCGCGCGCGGCGCGATTGCCGAGGCGTACGATTTCTCGAACTGCCGCCTCGTCATCGACGTCGGCGGCGGACACGGCGCATTGCTCGCGGAGATTCTCGGGCGCCACCCGCAACCCAAAGGCTTGCTCTTCGACCAGCCTCACGTGGTTGCGGGTGCGACGAACCTGCTCGCGCGGGCCGGCGTGCTCGAGCGATGCGAAATCGTCGGCGGCTCGTTCTTCGATCGCGTTCCCCCCGGCGGCGATATGTACTTGTTGCAGCGCGTGCTCCACGATTGGAGCGACCCGCACTGCAAGGCTATCCTGCGCAATTGTCGCGTAGCAATGGAGCCCGGCACCACGTTGCTGGTCATCGAAAATCTGATGCCCGACCGCGACGAGCCCTCGCCCCATCTCGTGATGGTCGATCTGCACATGATGGCGATGCTCGGCGGCAGGGAGCGAACGTGCGGCGAATACCGCTCGTTGCTCGAGGCGAGCGGCTTCAAGCTCGTGCGCTCGCAGAGCGCGCGCGGCAACGCCGAGATTCTCGTCGCAGTGCCGGTGGCGATGCCGCCCTGACGACGGGTCGACGAAGTCATGGGGGACTTCGAGATCGTGGATTCCTACCCGCTGTCGCCGATGCAGCAGGGGATGCTCTTCCACGACCTGGCGGCGGGCGGATCCGGCGCGTACGTGCAGCACGCGATCTGCGACTTCCGCGAACGCGTCGACATCGCGCTGCTCGAAGAGGCGTGGCACGCCGTGATCGAGCGCCATGCGATCCTCAGAACCCGGTTCCGCATCGAAGGCATCGAAGAGCCTCTGCAGCAGGTCCTGCGCGAGGCCGACGCGCGCTGGCACCATGAGGACTGGCGTGACGTGGCGCCGGGCGACGTCGACGCGCGCTTCGAGGCGTATATCGACAGCGACCGGCGGCGCGACTTCGACCCGGGCGTTGCGCCGCTCGCGCGCCTCGCGACGTTTCGTCTCGCGGACGCGCACTGGCGCTTGCTTTGCTCCTACCATCACGCGCTTCTCGACGGTCGCGGCGTGCGCATCGTGCTGCGCGATGCGCTCGACGTGCTCGATGCGCTGAGCGCCGGACGCAACGCCGAGCTGCCTGCGGTGCAGCCGTTTCGCGCATTCATCGAATGGCTCGGAACGCGAGACAGCCTCGCGGCCCGCGACTACTGGCAGCGCGCGCTGCCGCGGACGACGACGCCCACGGCCCTGCTCTGTCGTCGCCCGCAGCCCACTGGCGCCGCGACTCTCGAAGGTTATGCCGCACGTGAAATCTGCCTGTCAGCCGAAGCGACAGAGGCACTGTCCAGACTCGCGCGCGCGAACGGATTGAGCCTGAACACGCTGCTCGTCGGCGCATGGGCGCAACTGCTGAGCCGATACAGCGGAGAGGATGCGGTGTCGTTCGGCGTGACGCTGGCGCTTCGCGGCGCCGGGCCCGCGACGTTCCGCGAGATGGTCGGGCCGCTGATCAACACGGTGCCGATCCGGATCGAGCTCGCGCACGACATGCCGCTCCGCGAATGGCTTCGCGCACTGCGCTCGCAATGGCTCGAAATGCGCACCCATGCATGGGCGTCGCCGACGAGAATCCGTCAATGGGCGGCAATCCCGCCCGAGGTTCCGCTGTTTTCGAGTCTCGTCGTCTACGAGCACGCGCTGCTCGATCCGGCGCTCCATGCGGAGCGCAGCAACTGGACGACGCGCCGATTCGGTCGCAGATCCGGCGCGAGCCACCCGTTGACGCTCGTCGCCTTCGGCGAGCCGCGACTCTCGCTGAAGCTCGTCTACGAGCGGGCGCTGTTCGACTCCGAGACGATCGGCCGAATGCTCGATCACGTGCGCACGCTGCTCGAAGGCACGCTCGACGGTCTCGATCTGCCGCTCGGGACGCAGCCGCTGCTCAGTGCCGCCGAGGAGCGGCGGATGCTCGTCGACTGGAACGACACCGGCAGAAGGTTTCCTGCCGCGGCCTGCGTGCACGTGCTCTTCGAGCGGCAGGTCGAGCGCACCCCGGACGCAGTTGCCGTCGAAGGTCCGGACGGCCTACTCAGCTATCGCGAGCTGAACGATCGCGCGAATCAGGTCGCACGCTACCTGCAGCGATCCGGCGTCGGCCGAGGAACGCTCGTCGGCGTCTGCATGGAGCGCACTCCCGACGTCGCGGTCGCGATACTGGGCATCCTGAAAGCAGGCGGCGCGTATTTGCCGCTCGATCCCGGGCATCCGCTGGAGCGGCTCCAGTACGTCGTCGGCGATGCCGGCCTGTCCACGCTGATCACCTCGAGGGCATCGGCACACCGGTTGACCGCCATCGCGGCCTCGCTCGCGCTCGTCGATGTGCGCAGCGACAGCATCGAGCGCGAAAGCACTGCAAATCTCTCCTCCACGGTCGGCCTTCGCGACCCCGCATACGCGATCTACACGTCGGGCTCCACGGGACGGCCCAAGGGAAGCGTGATCGAGCACCGCGGACTCGCGAATCTCACGCTCGCGAATGTCGAGCGATACGGCTATGGCCCCGGGGAGCGGCGGACGCAGTTCGTGTCGATCGCATCCGACGTTCACGTCGGCGAGCTGTTTCCGGCGCTCGCATCCGGCGCAACCGTCGTCTTCCTGCACGGCACGCATGCGCCGTCGATCACCGAGTTCGTCCGCGAGCTGGAGAGGCTGCGGATCACGATCACCGGCATTCCGAGCGCGTACTGGCACGAGTGGGTGTTGCAGATGTCGCGAAACGCGCTGGCGTTTCCATCGTCGCTGCGGGTCGTGCTTTCGGGGATGGACAGCGCGCGTCCCGACCTCCTCGCGCTGTGGAGACGCGAGGCGAGGGGACGGGCTCGCTGGTTCAACGTGTACGGGCCGTCCGAAGCATCCGGAACCGCGACGAGCTATGAGGCGGATCTCGCGACCGACGAAGCGCTGTCGAACGTTCCGATCGGCCGCCCGCTTCCCAACGTGCGCATCTACCTGCTCGACGCGCACGCGCGCCCCGTTCCGCTCGGCATACCCGGCGAGATCTGCATCGGCGGGCACGCCGTCGGCCGCGGTTACCTGAATCAGCCGGTCTTGACCGCGGAGAGGTTCATCCGCGATCCCTTCGGCGACTCGGAAGAGAGCCGCCTTTACCGGACGGGCGACGTGGGCCGCTATCTGCCGGACGGCAACATCGAATTTCTAGGACGCATCGACAAACAGATCAAGATTCGCGGCTACCGCGTGGAGCCTGCGGAGGTCGAAGCGGCGCTGCTCGAGTTGCCCGGGGTCCGCGCCGCGGCAGTCGTCGTCCGCGGCGATCCGCCGGATTCGCGGCGCTTGATCGCTTATGTCGTCGCTGCGGACGGCGCGCACGCGACATCGACGGACCTCAGGGCGGCGCTTCGTCGCACGCTTCCCGAGTTCATGCTTCCCGCGGCGATTGCGATTCTCGACGCGTTGCCGCTTACCCCGAGCGGAAAGATCGATCTCACCGCGCTTCCCGACCCGCGGTCCGAGGCCGCCGCAGGCGGGCAACCGCACGAGCTGCCGAGAACGCAGGTGGAACACGAGTTGTCGTCGCTGTGGGAGAAGCTGTTGCAGAGTCGCGTCGGCATATGGGACAACTTTTTCGACGTCGGCGGCGATTCGCTGCGTGCGCTGCAACTGCTCGATCAGATCCAGACCGATTTCGGCGTCAACATCGACCTCAGCACATTGTTCGGCGATGCGGCCAACATTGCCGGAATGGCATCGCGAATCGAGGCGGACCGGATGCGATCGCCGTCGGACACCGCAATACCGGTGCGGCGGCGCGTCCCTTCGACGTAAGCATCAGGTCTGCCCGTCGCCCAATCGCCGCGGCGACGAGCTGGGGATCGAACGCCACGCGTCCCGCGCGTCGACCCCGCCGCCCGCGATGTCTGATCCCTTACAGGAACTTCTGCGTATAACCCATTGTCGGAGCACGCGAGATGGATTAGCCTTACGCGTGTTGCAACGTTCGAACCGGGAACCCCAACGGAGGGACGCATGAAGTCGACCCAGACAGGAAGAATGGCGGTAGCAATTGGCGTTGCGGCGCTGCTCGGCGCCTGCTCGCAATGGCAGACGATGGACCAGACGCAGGGCGCAGTCGCCGGCGCGGCGAGCGGCGCGGTCGCCGGCGCAGTCGTCGGCGGCCCGATCGGCGCGGTCATCGGCGGTGTCGGAGGCGCCTACGCCGGGTATGGGACCACCGGATACGGCAGCAGCTCGACGACAACGTCGGCAAGCGCCGCGCCGACGACGACCGGGCCGGGCTATAGCACGTCGACGGTGCGCGCGGCCCAGCAAGCGCTGAACGACCGCGGCTACAACGCAGGGCCGGCGGATGGCCAATGGGGCGCGACGACGGAGGATGCGGTCAAGCGCTTCCAGCGTGCTTCGGGTCTGCCGGAAACCGGAGACCTCGGGTCGTCGACGCTGTCCGCGCTCGGCGTTTCGTAACGCGCGGGAGTCCCCGAGCTACCGGTGGTCGGTCGCGCGGTCGCCGGTCCGGGTGGCCGCAGCACCGGCGGCAGCGTCGCGGCTCCTCTGGCGCCTCGCGGCGTGATCCCGGGCGCCGATTCGCAGCAGCACCACGACCAACAAGAAGCCAAGCCCCCAGCCGAACAGGCCCAACAGGATCCAGTTCAAGTTCACCTCGCGCTCGCGCCTCGGAAAGCCCGCGGCGCGAGCGCCCGGATCGCCCGGGCGCCCGCCGAACGCGAGCTGCCCTCCTCCCGCATGCCGTCGGCAAACGCGGCGAACCGTCTCTCCAGCGCCAGTCCTTCGTGCGGTCCGTTATGCTATGCGAGCTCCCGTGTTGAATCTGCTGAAGATTTCACATGAGTGATATGCACGGTGCTCAACCTTCGCAGCGTTGATCTCAACCTCCTGCCGGTGTTCGAGGCGGCGTACGAGGAAAGAAGCCTGTCGCGCGCCGCAAAACGTCTGGCGATGACCCAGTCGGCGGTGAGCCATGCGCTGACGCGGCTGCGGGCAGTCTTCCGCGACGAGCTCTTCGTTCGCGAGGCGCGAGGCGTCCAGCCGACGCCGGTTGCCGATCTGATCTATGCGAAGGTGCGTGACGCGCTCGGATCGGTGCGCCAATCGGTCGCCGAGAGCCGCGAATTCAATCCGCGAACATCGGAGCGCAGGTTCTTCGTCGGGATCTCGCACCCGCTCGGGCCGATGATCGCGGTGCGCGTGCTCGAGCGGCTCGCGCGCGCCGCGCCGCACGTCGAGGTCGCATTCAGCACGCGGTCGCGGCCGATCGAGCTCGAGCGCGGAATTCGCGAAGGGCGCTTCGACGCCGTCATCGACTGGCTCACGCCTGCGCGAGGTCCGTTCCGCGAGCTTACGTTGTTCAACGATGCGGTCGTCGCCGTGGCGCGCAGCGGAAACCCGGCGTTGCGCCGGACGCGTTCGATCAGGGACCTCAGGAAGGGCGCGTTCGTATCGCTGCGTCCGCGCGTCGACGGCGAGCATCCCGTTCCCGGGCTGCGGGAGTGGCAGCGCCTCGAGCTGAACTACGTGCTCGAAGTCTCGGAGATTCTCGAAATATTCATGGTGGCGAGTCGATCGGACTTGTTCGGCCTGATCCCGCGAAGCATGCTGAAATTCGCCCGCGATGTGTTCGGGCTCAGGCAGCTTCGGGCCGGCCCGAAGCGCATTTCGGTGCCGATCAAGCTCGCGTGGCACGAGAGCCGCGACACGGATCCGGCACACGCGTTCCTGCGCACGCAGCTGCAGCTCGCGTCGCGCTTCGTCGTCACCCCGTCGGCGCGGTAGCTGCCGCGCGACGCTTGCTCGCTCCCACGCGCCGCCCTAGCAGTAGCGGCGCAGCCACTCGATGATTTGCGGCACCGTCTCCGCGGTACGCTCGCGCTGCGGAAAGTGCCCGGCGCCGTCGATCAACCGCCGCTCGTAGGGTCCGATGAAATAGCCTTCCTTGCCTTCGCTCATCTGCGGCAGATTCACGGGGTCGAGCGCGCCGTGCAGCGTGAGCGTGGGGACTTTCAGCTTCGGCACGGGATTGAAGCGCGCTTCGAGCTCCGCATACGCGGGGTCGAGCTCGGCGTGGCCCCAGCGCGAGCAATACGAATGCAGCGTGATCGCCGCCCAATCGGGATTCTCGAACGACACCGCGGTCTCGTTGAACTCTGCGTCGTCGGGCTTGTAAGCGACGAACCATTCGTTCCAGATATGCCGGGTGAACGCGCGCCGATCGCCGCGGATGTGCCTTTGGCCTCGCGCGGTGGCCATGAACCAGTGGTACCAGTAGTTCTGCGTCTGGGGGTAGCTGAGCGTCTGTCCGGGATGATTCGTCCCGTAGCCGACCGACAGCGCGACGCATGCGGCGACCTGCGCCTGGTTGAGCGCCGACGCGATGTACGCGGCCCGCGATCCCCAATCGTGGCCGACGAGCGCGTGCCGTTCGATCCCGAGCGCACGCGCGAAGTCCACGAGATCCTGCCCCAGCGCGACGAGCTGGCCGCTGCGGTAGGTGTCGTCGCGGAGGAATCGCGTCGGTCCGTAGCCGCGGAGCCACGGAACATAGGTGCGATATCCCGCGCGATGGAATGCCGGCAACGCGGGATCCCAGGTGCGAACGTCGTCGGGCCAGCCGTGAAGCAGGATCACGGGGAAGCCGTCGGCGCGGCCGCTCGATTCGTAGGCAACCTTGAGCAGCGGAGTGTCGACGTACGATGGAGTCATAGCAGCAGGAACGCCAACAGGAATCGAACGATCACCGCCGCATCATAACCGCGATCGCCTTGACACCGGCGAGCTCGACGCGCAACTTCGGATTCCTCGGTCAGGCGGGTCACGGGCTCACGATCGCGAACATGTATCGAAACATTCGGCTGTACGCAGCGGTGATCGCCGGCTCGGTGCTCACCTTCACGGCGGATGCGCAGGTCTACAAGTGCACCGACGCGGCGGGCAAGACCACCTACGGCGACGCGCCGTGCGATGCGGCTGCCAGGCCGCACAAGCTTCCCGCCGAGCCGACGAAGGGCGCGGCCACCAATCCGCGCGTCTGCGACCAGCTTCTCGACGAGACGCGGCGGCTCGCCGACGAAGCCGATCTCGCAGTGAAGCGCGGCGGAAAGGAAAGCGCCGAGCATTTGCAGCGCCGCGAGAAGCTCACGAAGCAGTACGAGCAGCGCTGCATCGGCATCTCGCGCTTGGCGCCGAAGCAGAACTGACGAGGACGCAGCGCTTCCCGCTCGACGGTCTTGTTCCGGTCACCGGTCGGCGGTATAAAGAATCGCCGCTCGTCCCACTGCAATCGCTGACATGCCCACGACGTTCAGCGCAACGAGACTTCTCGCCGAGCCGCCGAGGTTGCGCCGTTACGCCAGGATTCTCACCGACAACCCCGAGCACGCCGACGCCCTCGTCGAGGAGACGCTTGCCCGGGCGAGGCGGATGCAGGACGAGCCCAACGCGCTCCTGGCGCCCGGCACGCGCCTCATCGCAGTGCTGCGCGCGGTCAACGCAGAGAACCGCGCGCAACCCAAGGTCGATTCGAGCGCTGCTGCGGAACCGGCGCGAGCGCCGTCCGATCGCGGGTCGGAAATGCTGGCGCGGCTGCGCGAGCTTCCGCTCGAGCAGCGCGAAATCCTCGTCCTCGTGGCGGTCGAGCGTCTGTCGTACGCGGAGGTCGCGCACCTCCTGCAGATGCCGGTCGCGACCGTCGTTTCGCGTCTCGCGCAAGCTCGCGAAGCGCTGCGGACGAGCGCGTCGAAAGCGCAGTCAACACCCGGCACGCGCTGATCGCGCGTCCGCTCGGCCCGGATTCGTTCAGAAGGAAAGAGAGAGCGAAGCGACG
>DASSGI010000076.1:0-13737 GCA_035857655.1 Casimicrobiaceae bacterium
GAGGTCGCTCGAGTTCCAGGCGATCGTCGACCTGGTCGGCGACAAGGTGCGCGAGGTGTTCGACTCGGCCGACATGGGAATCCAGTGGCTCGACGAGCAGACGGGAATGGTCCATTTTCTCTACGCGTACGAGCACGGCAAGCGCCTTGCGCTGCCGCCGCTGAAGGCGCCGATGGGAAAGCGCTTCTACAGGATGCTCGCTGCGCGGCAGACGGTGCGCTGGAACAGTCACGACGACTACCCTGCATTGGAGCTGTTCGCGGTCGAAGGGACCGATGCGAGCCGCTCGGGTGTCGCGATCCCGATCTTCGCCGCCGACCGCCTCCGCGGCTTCATCATTCTCGAGAACCACCAGCGCGACAACGCGTACACGGAGGATGACGAGCGGTTGCTCGGCGCCATTGCGGCAAGCATGGGTGTGGCACTCGAAAACGCCCGCCTCTTCAGCGAAGTGCAGAAGAGCAATGCGCAGCTCTCCGAGGCGCTCGAACGCGAGACCGCGACCAGCGATATCCTCCGCGTCATCGCGCAATCGCCGAGCGACATCAAGCCGGTGCTCGACGTCATCGTCCGCCAAGCGGCGCAGCTTTCGAGCTCGCACGACGCCGTGATCGGAACGCGCGACGGCGACACGCTACTCGTCGCCGCCCATCACGGCGAGATCCCGATGATCCCGGTCGGTGAGCGAATCCGCTTCAATCGGGGTTCAGTCGTCGGCCGATCGATGATCGAAGGCCGGGTGATTCAGACGATCCACGGTGAGCCCGGCACCGATTCGGAATATCCGGAAGGCGACGCGGTCGCGAAGCGCTACGGCTACCGCGTGACCTGCAGCGTGCCGTTGATGCGCGAGGGCGAGGCGATCGGCAGCATCGGCATCCGCAGGATCCAGCCGGAGCTCCTGAGCGACAAGGAGGTCGCGATCATCCGATCATTCGCCGACCAGGCGGCGATAGCGATCGGAAACGTGCGCCTCTTCAATGAAACGCAGCGGCTTCTCAGGGAAACCGAGCAGCGCAATGCCGAGCTCGCGATCATCAACGCCGTTCAGCACGCGCTCGCCGGCGAGCTCTCGTTGCAGGGCGTCTACGACGCCGTCGGCGATCGAATCCGCGAGGTGTTCCCCGACTCGGAGGTCGGGATACGCATCTACGATGCGGCAAGCAACATCGTCCACTACCCTTACGCGTACTACGACGGCGCCCGGCGCGAAATCGCCTCGGAGCCGCTGGGCGACATCGGTTTCGGGTCGCATGTGATCCGCACGCGCCGGACGCTCGTCGTCAACGAGAACTTCGACCACAGCGCGGCCGAGTTCGGCTCGTACTCGCTTACGCCCGGCGTGCCGATTGCCAAATCGCAGGCGATGGTTCCGTTGCTTGTCGGCGACCAGGCGCGGGGGCTTATCCAGCTCTTGAATCTGCACCGCGAGCACGCGTACGCCGATTCCGACGTGCGCCTCCTGGAAACGCTCGCCGGAAGCATGAGCGTCGCGCTCGAGAACGCTCGGTTGTTCAACGAAACGCAGCGCATTCTCAAGGAACAGACGCTGACCGGCGAGGTGCTGCAGGTGATCAGCAGCTCGGTCGCCGACACTGCGCCGGTGTTCGACAAGATCCTCGACAGTTGCCAGCACCTGTTCGCGACGGGGCAGCTGGGAATCTTCGTCGTCGGCGACGACGAGATGGTGCATTTGGGCGCATGGCGCGGCTGGGCGTTCGAAAGCGTTGCCAGTGCGTTCCCGAAGCCGCTCGACCAGACGGCGACCGCAACCGTGTTGCGCGAGCGTCGTGTGCTGCACATCGCGAATACCGAACACGCCGACGATCTGCCGCAGGCGGTTTACAGCTTCGTCGAGCAGTTTGGACACTTGACGCTTGCGTGGGCGCCGATGCTCTGGGAGGAGCGTGGTGTCGGCTCGATCTGCGTGATGCGACAGCCGCCGAGCGCGTTCAGCGATAACGAGCTCGCGCTGCTTCGGACGTTCGCCGATCAGGCGGTGATCGCGATCCAGAACGCGCGCCTGTTCAACGAGACGAAGGAAGCGCTGGATCGTCAGACGGCGACCGCCGACATCCTTAAGGTGATCAGCAAGTCGCCAACGGACGTGCTGCCCGTCTTCGTTGCCGTGGCCGAGCGGGCGGGGCTGCTTTGCCACGCCGACTTGAGCCGCGTCTGGCTGGTGACCGACAACGAATTGCGCGCGATGACGAGCTACGGCCCGGCGTATCCCGCCGATTCTCTTGGTGAAACGCTTCCGCTGCGCAGGACGACCGTCGGGGGTCGCTGCGCGCTCGAACGGCGGACGATTCATGTCGAAGATCTCGTTCCGCTGATCGACACCGAGTACCCGGACGTGCGTGAGATCCAGGCGCGGTATGGGTTCCGCACGGTGCTGAACGTGCCGTTGTTGCGCGAGGGCGAGACGATCGGCGTGATTTCGGTGTTGCGGAACGCCGTTTGTCCGTTCTCTCCCGCGGAAATCGCGCTCGTGCAAACGTTCGCCGATCAGGCGGTGATTGCGATCGAAAACGTGCGGCTTTTCAACGAGACCAAGGAGGCGCTCGAGCAGCAGACCGCCAGCGGCGAGGTGTTGCAAGTGATCTCGAGCTCGGTGGCCGACGCCAAGCCGGTGTTCGGCAAGATTCTCGATAGCTGCCACAAGCTTTTCACCAGCGAACAACTCGGCATCTTCCTAGTCGACGACGACGGCGTGGTCAGGGTCGCCGAATGGCGCGGCTCGGCGCTCGAGGCGCTACGCAAGCACGCGTCGATGCCCGTGGAGGAGTCGTTCACCGGTCAGGCGATCCGCGAGCGGCGCACGATCCAGGTGCCCGACGCGCAGGCGCTTGTCGCGACGCACGAGAGCGCGCGCCGCGCCGTTTCGGTGGTCGGCAACTATTCCGCGATCTATAGCCCCATGGTATGGGAGGGGCGCGGAATCGGCGCGATATGCATCTTCCGCCAGCCTCCGCGCCCCTTCAGCGACAAGGAGGCCGCGCTGCTCAAGACGTTCGCTGACCAGGCGGTGATAGCGATCCAGAACTGCCGGCTGTTCTGCGAGGTACGGGACGCGCGCGCAGCCGCCGAATCCGCCAATGAAGCGAAGTCGAGCTTCCTCGCGACGATGAGCCACGAGATCCGCACGCCGATGAATGCGGTGATCGGGATGAGCGGGCTCTTGCTCGACACGCCGCTCAACGGCGAGCAGCACGACTACGCGACGACGATCCGCGATTCGGGCGACGCGCTGCTCACGATCATCAACGACATCCTCGATTTCTCGAAGATCGAGGCGGGGCGGATGGACATCGAGGCGCATCCGTTCGACCTCCGCGAGTGCGTCGAGTCCGCGCTCGACCTCGTGAGCACGCGCGCCGCCGAGAAGAAGCTCGACGTCGCATACGTCTTCGAAGGCGAGCTCCCTGCGGCCGTCAACGGCGACGTGACGAGGCTGCGGCAGGTCCTGCTCAACCTGCTGTCGAACGCGGTCAAGTTCACCGAGCGCGGCGAGGTGGTCGTCGGCGTGAGTGGGCAGCCGCGCGACAGCGACGTCGAGTTGAAGTTTTCCGTGCGCGACACCGGGATCGGCCTGACCGAGGCAGGCTTGAGCCGCCTGTTCAAGTCGTTCTCGCAGGCCGACTCGTCGACGACACGCAAATATGGCGGCACGGGTCTTGGCCTTGCGATCAGCAAGCGACTCGCGGAGCTGATGGGTGGGACGATGTGGGCGGAGAGCGCCGGACCGGGGCACGGCTCGACGTTCTTCGTGACGATCCGCGTTTCGCCCGCGCAATTGCCGCAAAGCGCGCGGCGCGAGTTCATCGGGACGCAGCCGGCGCTCGCGGGCAAGCGCCTCCTCGTCGTCGACGACAACGCTACGAACCGGAAGGTGCTGGGGCTGCAGACGGCGAAGTGGGGGATGGTTCCGCGCGACACCCCGTCCCCCGACGAGGCGCTGCGCTGGCTCACGCAGGGCGAAGTCTTCGACCTCGCGATCCTCGACATGCACATGCCCGAAATGGATGGGCTCACGCTCGCGAAGCGAATCCGCGACCTCGGCGCAATGCTGCCGCTGGTGCTCTTCAGCTCGCTCGGCCGCCGCGAAGCCGGTGACGGCGAAGCGCTGTTTGCCTCTCACCTCGCGAAGCCGCTACGCCAATCGCAGCTGTTCGACACGCTGATGACGCTGCTCGCGCAGGACGTCGCACCCAGGCAAGTGGCGCCACCCAAGGCGACGCTGGACGTGACGATGGCCGCACGGCACCCGCTGCGGATTCTGCTGGCCGAAGACAACGTCGTGAACCAGAAGCTCGCGATGCGCCTGCTGCAGCAGATGGGGTACCGTGCCGATCTCGCGTCGAACGGCATCGAAGCGATCGAATGCGTGCAACGCCAGACTTACGATGTCGTGCTGATGGACGTGCAGATGCCCGAGATGGACGGGCTCGAGGCAACTAAGGAAATCACGTCGCGCTGGAGCGCTGCACAGCGGCCGCGCATCGTGGCGATGACGGCCAACGCGATGCAGGGGGATCGCGAGATGTGCATGGCGGCCGGCATGGACGATTACCTTACAAAGCCCATACGCGTCGACCGGCTGGTGGAGGCGCTGAACAGGGTGGCGGCAAGGGGAGACCACTGACGATGGACACGCAACGGATCGCCGATCTGGCCTGGGCGGGGCAGCACGAGCAGGCGATCGCGGCGGCGAGTGCCGCACTCGAACGTGAGGCTCTCGACGCCGACGAGCGCATGACGCTTCTCGATCTGCGCTCGGAAAGCTGTATCGCAGTCGGCGACTTGGCGCACGCCGCCGCGGACGCGAGCGCGATGAAAACGCTCGCGAAACGGGAAAAAAGCGACGCGTTGCTGGCGGGGGCGCTCTGCCGCGACGCGTTCGTGCTGACGCGACAAGGCGAATTTCTCGACTCCATGGCCAGCGCGACGGCCGCGCTGAAGGCGGCGAAGAAGAGCCGGCGGCCGGAATTCGAAGCGCTGAGCCTGTTGCGGCTTGCGGGGGCGCAGAGCGCGGCCCGAACCAATCTCGATGCGGCGCTGCGCAACGCCTCGCGTGCGGCCGACGCTTTCAAGGTGCTGGGCGATTCGGTGCAGCAGGGACGCGCATTGCAGATCAAGGCGGGCGTCCTCTGGATCCTGGATCGGAACCCCGAGAGCCTGCAGGCATCTCGTGCCGCCTTGTCTTCGGCACGGCGCTGCGGAGACCTTTTCGGGCAGGCCGGCGCACTCAACTCGATCGCGCTCGTAGAGGGAGATGTCGCCAAGGCGCTGCGTCTTTTCGGCCGAACGCTCGACGCGTTCAAGGCGGCGGGCTACGTGCTGGGCCAGTCGTTGGCGACGGGCAATCTCGGTGCCAGTTACGCGGACCTGGGTCTCTGGAGGCGCGCACGCCGCCTGACGCTCGAAGCTGCCGAGATATCCCGGCGGGCCGGAGCGATGGGGCCGTTGCTGGTGGCGACCTGGAATCTCGGCGAATGGTCAGCCCAGATCGGCTCGCTCGACGACGCCCGCGCTTTCATTGCGGAAGCCACATCGCTGACACGCGCGATGCGGGACAAGCGCTTCTCCGCACATATCTCGATCTCTGCCGGCTGGCTCGCGATGCGCGAAGGCCGGGCTGCGGCGGCTGCACGCCACTTCGAGCGCGGGGTGAAGGAGAGCAGATCGCTCGAGGCCACGACGCAATTGCAAACGCTGACCGAAGGCGCCCGGGCGCATCTCGCCGCAGGGCATCCCGCGGCGGCGCTGGCGCTTACACGCCGCGGGACCACGATTCACCGTGCCCTCGATTTCGCTCCGCTCGACTCGATCAACCCGGCGGTGGTCTGGTGGCGCCACTGCCAGGCATTGCGTGCCAGCGGCAAACCGAAGCTCGCGGATACGGCACTGGAACGAGCCCGTCAGCTGCAGCTCGCACGCATCGCCAGCCTGAGCGACGAAGGATTGCGCCGCAACTATCTCAACAAGCGCGAAGAGAACCGCGAGATCGTTCTCGCATGGCTCGAACGTGCACGCGAGCGCAAGCTTGCGCGCAAGCTGCGCGACGCCCATCTCGCCGGCAAGGTCAGCCTGGCCGAGCGCTTCGAGCGCCTGGTGGATACGGGCTTGCGCCTGAACGAGATCAAGACCGAAAGCGAGCTCTGCGAGTTTCTGGTCGATGAAATAACGGAGCTGACGGGCGCCGAGCGCGTGCTGCTGGTGATGGAAGCACCGGACGCGCCACAGGGCCTCGGTATCGCCGGCTCGCTCGTGCCGCGAGGAGAGGAAGAGCGCGCGCTGCTCGAATCCGTGACGCCCTGGTTGCTGGAGACGCGGCGCAACCGCGCAGTCAGCCTGCGGCACATGCTCGACGGCGCGGAGCATATCGCGCAACGCAGCCGTCTGATCGCGCCGCTGATCGTGCAACGCGAGCTGCTCGGCTACATCTATTGCGATATCGACGGCGCCTTCGGCCGCTTTCACGACGGCGATCGCGACCTCATGGCAATGCTCGCGTCGCAGGCCGCGGTGGCGATGGCAAACGTGCGTTTCGCCGGCGGGCTCGAGCGCAAGGTGGCGGAGCGCACCGTCGAACTGGAACAGCGCGCGAGCGAGCTCACGATCATCAACAGCATCCAGCAGGGCATCGCCGGATCGCTCGATTTTCAGGCGATCATCGAGCTCGTCGGCGGCAAGCTCCGGGAGGTGCTCAAAAGCAACGATATCGGCATCACGTGGATCGATCTCGAGACGCGCACCATCAGGTTCCTCTATGCGATCGAGCATGGCGTGCAACTGCAGCTTCCTGACACCGTCGTCGACTCGGACGAGAAATGGGACAGGACCTGCGCGCTGCGCACGCCGATCGTCGAAAATACAGTCGCGGAGCAAATCGCGGGCGGCAGCGGCGCCCTGCCTGGCACCGACCAGGCGCTGTCGAGGGCAATGGTTCCTATCGTCGTCGGCGATCGGCGCGTCGGCGCGATCACCATGGAGAATCACGAGCGCGAGCACGCGTTCGGCGCATCCGAAGTACGCCTCCTGACCACGATTGCATCGTCGATGGGTGTTGCGCTGCAGAGTGCGCAACTCTTCGCCGAGACGCAGCGGTTGCTGAAAGAGACCGAGCAGCGTGCCGCCGAGATGGCGGTGATCAACAGCATCCAGCAGGGCATCGCCGCGGAGCTCAACTTCCAGGCGATCGTCGACCTCGTGGGCGACAAGTTGCGCGAGGTGCTGAGTACGCAGGACATCGGGATCCGGCTCATCAACGAAGAGACCGGCATGGTTCACTTTCTGTACGAGTTCGAGCACGGCAAGCGGTTGCAAATGCCGCCCGCCCTGCCCAAACCCGGCGGTCCCGGCCAACGAATGCGCGAGACTCGTGCCCCGGTGATCTTCAACACGCGCGCCGAGCTCGCCGCGTCCGGCATCGGCGTAGTGCCCGGCACCGACCCGGCATCTTCCGTCGTCTTCGTACCGATCGTTTCCGGCGACCGGATGACGGGCTCGCTGCTGCTCGAGAATCACGAGCGCGAGCACGCGTTCGGCGAATCGGAGGTCCGGCTGTTGCAGACGGTCGCTTCCAGCATGGGTGTCGCGCTGGAGAACGCGCGTCTCTTCGACGAGACGCAGCGCTTGCTCAAGGAGACCGAGCAACGCGCCGCCGAAATGGCGGTGATCAACAGCATCCAGCAGGGCATCGCCGCGGAGCTCAACTTCCAGGCGATCGTGGATCTGGTAGGTGACAAGCTGCGCGAAGTGCTGAAGACCGACGACATCGCGATCACCTGGTACGACGCGCAAACGAAGCTCCTGCACTACGTCTACGTTTACGAGCACGGTCGACGTCTCGAAATTCCGCCCAATCCCCCGCGACCCGGCGGGGCTTTCGAGACGATGTCTCGAACGCGAACGGCCTTGGTCCGCAACACGGTGGCCGAGCATCTGGCAAGTGGCGCGGCAGCAGTCCCTGGCACCGATCAGTGCCTGTCGTCGGTGACCGTTCCGATCATCGGCAGCGACCGCGTGCTGGGTAACCTTGGGATGGAGAATCACGAACGCGAACATGCGTTTGGTGAATCCGAGGTGCGCCTGCTCACGACCGTCGCTTCCAGCATGGGCGTCGCACTCGAAAACGCGCGCCTCTTCGAGGAGATCCAGCGCCGTACGCGCGAGAGCGCGGCGCTCGCCGAAGTGGGACGCGATATCTCCGCGACGCTCGACCTGCCCACGGTGATGAACCGAATCGCCCACCATGCGAAGGAGATGCTCGCGGCCAATCACAGCGCGATCTTCATCCCGGAACGCTCGACAACTGGCGCACAGGCCTATCGCGCGATCGTCGCCGAGGGTGAAGACGCCGAGCAGGTGCGGGATCTGGTGATCGAGGCCGGCGTGGGCATCATCGGCGGCATCATCGCCAGCGGGCGCGCCGAGTACGTCAACGACGTCGATCACGATCCGCGCGCGATATTGATTGCCGGCACCGAGCCGGGGAGCGACGAGCGGCTGATGGTCGCGCCTCTTCGTGTCGGCGCCGCGGTAAAAGGCGCGATGGCAGTATGGCGCTCGGGCGGCACGCCGTTCCAGGACAGCGAGCTCGAATTCCTCGTCGGCCTGTCGCTGGCCGCCGCCGTGGCGATGGAAAATGCGCGGCTCTTCGCCGACGCGCAACAGCGCGCAGCCGAGCTCGATACGGTAAACGCGGTGTCACAGCAACTCGTGGGCAAGCTCGATCTCTCTGCCCTCATCGAGCTCGTCGGCGAGCAGATCCTTACCCTGTTCAAGCCGGACATCGCGTACGTGGCGCTGCTCGATCGTGCCACCGACACGATTCACTTTCCGTATCGGCACGGCGACGTCAGCGTCTCGCGGCGCCGAGGCGAGGGGCTGACCAGCAAGATCATCGACACCGGCCAGCCCCTCATTCTCAACTCCGACCTCGATCGTCAGGCCGAAGCGCTCGGGACGAAGCGGATGGGCAAGGCGGCGCGCTCGTACCTCGGCGTGCCGATCACGGTCGACGGCCGGACCGAGGGTGTCATCAGCGTGCAGAGCACGCAACGCGAAGGCGTGTTCGTCGATGCCGACCAGCGGCTGCTGGCGACGATCGCCGCGAGCGTGGGGGTGGCGCTGCGCAATGCGCGGCTCTTCGCCGAAGCGCGGGACGCGCGCGCGCAGGCGGAAGCCGCCAACGAGGCGAAGAGCTCGTTCCTCGCGACGATGAGCCACGAGATCCGCACGCCGATGAATGCCGTCATCGGGATGAGCGGGCTGTTGCTCGACACGCCGCTCAATGCCGAGCAGCACGACTACGCGACGACGATCCGCGATTCGGGCGATGCGTTGCTCACGATCATCAACGACATCCTCGATTTCTCGAAGATCGAAGCCGGGCGCATGGATATCGAGGCAAACCCGTTCGACCTGCGCGAATGCGTCGAGTCGGCACTCGACCTCGTGGCTCCGCGCGCTGCGCAGAAGCAGCTCGATCTCGCTTACGTGTTCGAGGGCGAGCTGCCACCGGTCGTGAGCGGCGATGTCACCCGATTGCGGCAGATCCTGCTCAACCTGCTCGCCAATGCGATCAAGTTCACCGATCGCGGCGAAGTCGTGCTGACGGTGACGGCCGCCGCAGGCAAGACGGCCGAGCTCGCATTCGCGGTGCGCGACACGGGGATCGGGCTTTCCGCCGATGCGATCGGCAAGCTCTTCCAGAAATTCAGCCAGGCCGACGCGTCCACGACGCGCAAATATGGCGGGACGGGTTTGGGACTCGCGATCAGCAAGCGGCTGGCCGAATTGATGGGCGGCACGATGTGGGCCGAGAGCGGCGGACCCGGAGCCGGATCGACGTTCGGCTTCACGATCAAGGCGCCGACCGCCGCGCTGCCGGCGCAGGGACGCCGCGAGATCATCGGGACGCAGGCGAGGCTCGAAGGACGGCGCGTGCTGGTGGTCGACGACAATGCGACGAACCGCCGTGTGCTCAGCCTGCAGGCGGCCAAATGGGGGATGGTGCCCGCGAGCACCGAGTCGCCCGAGGAGGCGTTGCGGTGGATCATTGACGGTCAGGCTTTCGATCTCGCGATCCTGGACATGCACATGCCGCAAATGGACGGACTCCAGCTGGCGAGGCAGATCCGCGCGAAGAGCTCCGCGCTGCCCCTCGTGTTGTTCAGCTCGCTGGGGCGCAAGGAGGCGGGCGACACCGAGGGCCTGTTCAGCGCGTATCTCGCGAAACCGCTGCGGCAGAGCCAGTTGTTCGACACGTTAGTGACGATTCTCGCGCGCGATACGACGCCCAAGTCGGCAACGGCAGGCAAGCCGCGGATGGACGCCCAGATGGCCAGCCGTCATCCGCTGCGCATCCTGCTGGCGGAGGACAATGCGGTGAATCAGAAGCTTGCGCTGCGGATCCTCCAGCAGATGGGCTACCGCGCCGACCTCGCGTCGAACGGCATCGAAGCCGTACAGTCGGTGGAGCGGCAGACCTACGACGTCGTGCTGATGGACGTGCAGATGCCCGAGATGGACGGCCTCGAGGCAGCGCGCCGGATCTGCGCACGCTGGGGCACGCAGCGACCGCACATCGTCGCGATGACGGCGAACGCGATGCAGGGCGACCGCGAATTGTGCCTGGACGCGGGCATGGACGACTATCTGACGAAGCCGATCCGCGTCGAAAGACTGGTCGAGGCGCTCAGTCTCATCCGCCCGCGAGGAATGACAACATGACCGCACCCACGATCGATCGCGCCACGTTCGACGAACTCAAGGACACCGCCGGCGCCGATTTCGTCGTCGAGCTCATCGACACGTTCCTGGTCGAGGGCCCCGCGATGCTGGACGAGCTTCGCCGCGCGCTCGCGGCGAAGGAAGCCGACACGTTCCGGCGCACCGCGCATTCGCTCAAGTCCAACAGCAACACGTTCGGCGCGCTCACGCTCGGCGCGATGGCGCGCGAGCTCGAGCTCTCCGGGATGGATCCGGCGAAAGCGAACGACGAAAAGCTGGACGCGCTCGCGGCCGAGTATCGACAGGTCGCGGCGACGCTGACGGAGCTCAAGAATGCGTGAAGGCAGACAGTCGGGAGCGCGTCTCCTCGTCGTCGACGACAACAAGGTCAACCGGCTGCTGCTGACGCGCTCGCTCGAGCAGCAGGGGCACGGCGTCGCGTCCGCGGAAAACGGCCGCGCGGCGCTCGAGATGCTCCGCCGCGAGGCTTTCGACCTGCTGCTCCTCGACATCGAAATGCCGGAGATGGACGGCTTCCAGGTTCTCGAGGAGCTCAAGGGCGATCTGCAGCTGCGCGACGTGCCGGTGATCGTCACCTCTTCGCTCGAAGGCGTCGACAACGTCGTGCGCTGCATCGAGCTCGGCGCCGAGGACTACCTGCCGAAGCCCGTCAACGCGGTGCTTCTGCGAGCACGGATCGGCGCGAGCCTCGAGAAGAAGCGCCTGCGCGATCAGCAGAAGCTGCTGCTGCGCCGCTTCGCGGCGCCGGAGGTGGCGCAGGAGCTGCAGAGCGAGGGATTCACGCTCGGCGGCAAGCGCGTATCGGCGTCGGTGATGTTTTCCGACATACGCGGCTTCACGCCGCTCGCCGAATCACAGTCGCCGGAAGAGACGATCGAGCTGCTCAACACCTATTACACGCTGATGTTCTCGGCGATCAGCGGACACGGCGGGCTCGTGAGCCTGATGATCGGCGACGGCCTGATGGCGATCTTCGGCGCGCCGCTGCCCCTCGCCGAGCATCGTGAAAGCGCAGTGCGCGCAGCGCTCGAGATGATCGAGCTCATCGACCTGTTCAACCTCGAGCGTGTTGCCGACGGGAAACCCGAGATCCGGATCGGTGTCGGCATCGCGTCGGGCGAGATGGTCGCCGGCTACACTGGCACGACCGACCGCGCAACGTACACGTGCATCGGCGACATCGTCAACCTGGCCTCTAGGATCGAAGCGCACACGAAGATTGCGCAGCACCCGATCCTGATCGACAGCGCTACGCGAGAAGGTCTCGACGGGCGAATCGCCGTCGAAGCGCTGGGCCCGGTCACCTTCAAGGGCAAAGCCGTGCCGGTCGACGTCTTCGCGGTGACTCTCGACGCAAAGCGCTAGAGCGGCGGCGCAGAAATCAGCGCATTGCCGCCGCCCGATCCGCGATGGCGGCAACAGATGCGAAGCCTCTTCGAACCGCGCCCGGTCAACGATGCGTTCGGCGATCCCGGGCTGTACGTCGACTTTCGCGACGAACGGCGGGCGATCCTGTTCGACGTGGGCGACATCACGGCGCTGCCGCCGAGGAAGCTGATGCGCCTCACCCATGTGTTCGTGACGCACACGCACATGGATCACTTCGCGGGCTTCGATCACCTGCTGCGCGTCGTGCTGGGCCGGAAGGCCGGCGTCGTCCTCTACGGCGGACCGGACTTCGTCGCGCAGGTCGAGCACAAGCTTGCCGCGTACACGTGGAACGTCGTGCACCGCTACGACGTCGAGCTCGTCATCGAAGCGCGCGAGCTGAGGCCCGACGGAACCGCGCACCGGGCGTGCTTTTCCAGCCTGAGGCGCTTCGCTCGCGAGAATGGCTGCCCGTTCGAGCGTTCGGGCGACGTGCTCCACGAGGAAGCAACGTTTCGTGTCCGCTGCCGCTTCGTCGATCACGATATTCCGTGCCTCGCTTACGCAATCGAGGAGAAGGCGCAGGTCAAGGTCGACAAGGACCGGCTGCTCGCGCTCGGCCTGGGCGCCGGAGCGTGGCTCCACGAGCTCAAGCACGCCGTGCTGACCGGAGCGCCGGGCGAGACGCCGCTACGCATTCAATGGCGCGACCGGGAGGGGTCCCATGACGAGACGCGCACGGTCGGCGAGCTGCAGCAATTGATCCTCGCGATCGCTCCGGGCCGGCGCATCGGTTACGTAACGGATCTTCGCTGCACCGATTCGAACGTGGACGCGCTGACGCAATTGCTGGCCGGCGTCGACCTGCTCTTCATCGAAAGCGTCTTTCTCGACGAAGACGCCGACCATGCGGCGCGCAAGAATCATCTGACGGCGCGCCAGGCGGGCTCGATCGCGCGGCGCGTCGGCGCACGGGGAGTCGTGCCATTCCACTTCTCGCCGCGCTACCAGGGACGCGATGCGGAACTGGTCGCCGAAGCGCAGGCGGCGTGGGCGGGCTCGTCGCCCGTGGACTGAAGGCGCTCGCGCGCCCGGATTGCCGGCGCCAGCGCTACAGCTCGACCGAGCGCTTCGAGCGCAGCGACTCGGTGACGGCAATCCCGATCCGCGTGGCCTGCGTCGCGTCGGAGAGCGTGAGCGGCAGCGGGGCGTCTCCGCGAACGACGTCGACGAAAGTCTGCGCCTCGTTGCGAAACGCCTCGGCGAAGCGCTCGTAGAACGTCGGCGTGCATTCGTTGCGCACGCCCCACGCGTCGGCGATCTCGACGCGATTGAGGCGCGGATTCTGCCCGACGGTGATCCGTCCTTCGGTGCCGACGATCTCGGTCATCGTGTCGTGTCCATGCGCCATCGTCCGCGACACGTAGATCGTCGCGATCTCGCCGCCGGCGAACTCGATCATCGCAACCGCATTGTCGACGTCGTTCGCTTCCCGCAGGCCCTCGTGCACCGCGATCGTGCCGGCCGCGAACACGCGGCGCGCGCCGCCCGCGCCGAGCAGCCAGCGCACCGTGTCGATGTCGTGGACGCTCATGTCGAGGAGGATGC
>DASSGI010000077.1:0-9180 GCA_035857655.1 Casimicrobiaceae bacterium
CTCGCCGGTCGCGTGGCATTTCGCGCATGCGAGCTTCACGACGTCCTCGCCGCTTCGCTCCCCGCCCTGCGCGGCCGCGGCGGGCGGCGCTGCTTTCCAGTTCGCCCCGGCCTGGTTCGCCATGAAGACGACGGCGCGTTCGATCTCGATGTTTTCGTAATCGGGATTTCCGCCTTTGGGGGGCATTGCGCGTATGCCCTTGACTGCGTGGTCTACCGTCGTGGCGAGACCTTGCGCGATCACCTTGCCCCACGCTTTCTTGTCGCCGACCTTCGGCGCGCCCGCAAGTCCCGCTTCGTGGCAGGTCTTGCATGTCTGATTGAAGACCTGTTCGCCGGTGAGCTGACCTTTCGGTCCGCTTGCGGCTGCGATCTGCAGTTCGCCGACGGGCTTCAGCCGCGCGAGCACCGCCGCATCGTTGTCCGCCGCGGGCTTTGGCTGATCGGTGACGATCTGGGTGAGAAGGATCAGGATCCCAATCGTCGCAACGAGCGCGATCGCGGTCGCGATGACCGGCCCCTTCCAGTTCGCGATCGACGCGTGCGCGTCGTGATGATCGTGGTGATCGTGATGGTCGTGATGACCATGCTGATCGTGTTGGTCGTCCTGGCTCTGCTGTTGCATGACACTCCCGATTCCCACGCGGTTCGGAGCCCTCGCGCCTATGGCTGGCGCTTTCTCGCTGGCGCGAGAGCGCATCTCTCCGCGCCATCGACCGCCGGTAAAAACGGCGAATTATACCGTGACCGGGATGCGACCTTCCCACCACGGTGGACGCTCGTTCGACGTCAGCGGTAGAATCGCGACCGACGCGCCCGTAGCTCAGTTGGATAGAGTGTTGGTTTCCGAAGCCAAAGGTCACAGGTTCGATTCCTGTCGGGCGCGCCACGGTTTCACGACACTCCGGATGCTCGCGACTTCGGTCGGATCCGTCGAGCGCGTCGTTCGCCTTCCCGTTCGTTTAATACGTACTCCCGAACAAGTTCGAGGTAGGCGAAATGCCGGAGAAGAGGCAGTTCGTTCCGCGAATCATCGTCGAGGCGGCGGGCAATCGCTGGGACCTGATCCTGCTGCCGCTGGTGCTCGCCGTCGTCGTGCTGCTCGGTTACGGCGGCGCGCAGATGGCGCGTCCCTACCAGCTCGGCGAGACGCTGCCGATCTCGCTCGACCCGGTCTATCTGCCGTACTACCTGCTGCGCACGACGTTGCGGATGTTTCTCGCGCTTGCCGCGTCGGTCGTCTTCAGCTGCGCGTTCGCCGTCATGACGACGCGCTACAAGCTCGCCGAGCGCATCCTCGTCCCGCTCCTCGATATCCTCCAGTCGATTCCGGTGCTCGGGTTCCTGTCGATCACGGTGACGGCGTTCATCGCGCTGTTTCCCGGGAATCTGCTCGGCGTCGAGTGCGCGGCGATCTTCGCGATCTTCACGTCGCAGGCGTGGAACATGGCGTTCAGCGCCTACCAGGGATTTCGCACCGTGCCGCAGGAGCTCGTCGAGGCCGCGAGCATCTTCCGCCTCTCACCATGGCAGCGGTTCTGGCGGCTCGAGCTTCCATTCGCGACACCGGGACTCCTGTGGAACATGATGATGTCGATGTCGGGAGGATGGTTCTTCGTCGTCGCGTCCGAGGCAATCTCGGTCGCGAACCAGAACATCAAGCTTCCCGGCGTCGGCTCCTATATCGCGCTCGCGATCGAGCAGCGCGATCTGGGCGCGATCGGCTGGGCGATCGCGGGAATGCTCGTCGGCGTGCTGCTCTACGATCAGCTGTTCTTCCGCCCGCTCCTCGCATGGGCAGACAAGTTCCGGTTCGAGGAAATGGGCAGCGCGACTGCGCAGCGCTCGTGGCTGCTCGAATTCCTGCAGCGTACCGATCGGACGCGGCGGCTCTTCGGGCTGCTTCCGCGCCTCCTCGATCGCTCGCTCGGTTTCTCCCGCCTGCGCTTCGACGGAACGTCGATCCGAGCTCAGCCTCGAACGAAGAGCCGCATCTCGGAGCGCGTGACTGACGCCGTGCTCGCGGCGCTCGTCTTCTATGCGCTGTGGACGCTCGTCTCCTTCATTCACACCGAAGTCGGGTGGGCGGAGGTGGGTCGCGTCATCGTGCTCGGGTGCTACACGATGTTTCGCGTGGTGCTGCTGATCGTCCTCGCGGCGCTCGTCTGGATTCCGGTCGGGGTCAGGATCGGCATGAATCCGCGCCTCGCGGAGCTCAGCCAGGCGATCCTTCAGTTTCTCGCGGCCTTCCCGGCGAATCTGATGTTTCCCGTCGCCGTCGTCGTCATCGTCCGGTTCAGCCTGAATCCTGACATCTGGCTGTCGCCGTTGATGATCCTCGGAACCCAGTGGTACCTGCTCTTCAACGTCATCGCCGGCGCGTCGACGATACCGACGGAACTTCGCTACGCGGCGCAGAATCTCCAGCTCGACGGGGTCTTGCGCTGGCGCAGGTATCTGCTGCCTGCGATCTTCCCGAGCTTCGTCACCGGCGCCATCACGGCGTCGGGCGGATCGTGGAACGCGAGCATCGTCGCCGAATACGTGACGTGGGGCGACACGACGCTCGAAGCGCATGGGCTGGGCAGCTACATTGCGGAGATGACGGCGAGAGGCGACTTCCCGCGGATCGCGCTCGGGATCGCCGTCATGTGCATCTTCGTGATGGGGTTCAATCATTTCCTGTGGCGCCGTCTCTACCGGATGACGGAAGAGCGTCTCCATTTCTGAAGGAGTCTCGCGATGAACGCGCCTGTCGTGGAGTTGAAGGACGTGGGGAAATCGTTCCTCGGCGCCGACGGATCCGCGCGTGCCGTGCTGGGCGGCGTCGACTTCGCGCTGCACGAGGGCGAGATCGTCGCGCTGCTCGGGCCGTCCGGGTCCGGCAAGTCGACGATGCTGCGAATCATGGCGGGACTCGTTCCCGCCGATTCGGGTCAGGTGCTGTACCGGAGCATGCCGCTCTACGGCCCGGCCGACGGCATCAGCATGGTGTTCCAGTCGTTCGCGCTGTTCCCGTGGCTCACCGTCCAGAAGAACGTCGAGCTCGGCCTCGAATCGAAGGGCGTGCCGGAAGGCGAGCGCAACGAGCGGGCGCAGGCGGCGATCGACCTGATCGGGTTGTCGGGTTTCGAAGGGGCGTTGCCGCGCGAGCTTTCGGGCGGGATGCGCCAGCGCGTCGGCATCGCGCGTGCGCTCGTCGTGCAGCCCGAGGTGCTGCTGATGGACGAGGCGTTCTCGGCGCTCGACGTCCTGACGGGGGAACGGCTGCGCGAGGACATCATCGAGCTCTGGGACACGCGACGACTGTCGACGAAGGCGATGCTCGTCGTCTCGCACAACATCGAGGAGGCGGTGATGATGGCCGATCGCGTGCTGGTCTTCGGCGCCGATCCAGGCCGTATCCGCGAAGAGCTCCCCGTCCGACTCGAGCGTCCGCGAGATGTCGAGAGCGCGCAGGTGCGCGCGCTCGTGGACAGCGTCTACGAGCTGATGACGGTCGGCGGCATCCGGCACGGACGCGTGACCGAGAAGGAGATCAAGCTCCGCCTCGGCGATCGGCTTCCGGCGGCGGAGAGCTCGCGGATGGAGGCGATCGTCGAGCTCCTGGCCGAGGAGCCATTTGGCGGGCGCGCCGACCTGCCGATGCTCGCCGAGGAATCCGCTCTCGACGACAAGGAGCTCCTCGACGTGACGACTGCGCTGACGCTTCTCGGCCTCGCGCACCTCGATGGCGGCGACATCATCCTGACGCCGCTCGGCCGCGACTTCGCATCCGGCGATCAGGCGCAGCGCAAGGCGATCTTCGGGCACCAGCTTCTCGAAAACGTGCCGCTCGTCGCTTATATCCGCCACGGCCTCGATCAGGATCCGTCCGGCGACTTGCCGGAGCAGATGTTCCTGAAGCTCCTTTCCTACACGCTGACCGAATCCGAAGCCGAGGCCGCGTTGCGCGTCGCCGTCGAGTGGGGGCGCTACGGGGATCTTTTCGCGTACAACTACAACACCGGCGTGATCCACCTTCCCGACGCTGCCGAGGCGGCGGCAAAATAGCGCGACCAGGAGGCTAGGGCCTGTTAACAGGCCCCTGGGCGAGCGATGAATACGAGTGAGCGCTTCACCGCGGCGATCCGGCGTTTCGACGCTGCGAATGCCGAGGATCCGAATCGCGAGGCGGTCGACGGTCGCGAACGCCCGAAGGCGCTTCTCTATGCCGAGCGGGTCAGCGCGATGCTCGCGCGATTTGCTCCCGATGCGTCCGAGGCGCTGCTTCTCGCCGCGCGCTGCCAACATCTGGAGCGCTGGAAGATACCGCGCTCCGAGTATCCGATGACGCGCGCCGGCTACCATCAATGGCGCAACCGGCTGCGTGATTTTCATGCGGAGCTCGCACGTGCGATCCTCGATGAGGCCGGCTACGACGATGCGATGATCGCGCGCGTCGCTTCGCTGATCCGGAAGGAAGCGCTCAAATCCGACGCGGAAGCGCAGGCGCTCGAAGACGTCGTCGCGCTCGTGTTCCTCGAAAGCTATCTCGCCGAGTTCGTCGCCGCTCACGACGATTACGAGCCTTCGAGGCTCGCCGACATCGTGACGAAGACGGCGAGGAAGATGTCGCAGCGCGGCCGCGCGGCGGCGCTTTCGCAGATCCGGCTTCCGCCCGAGCTCGCGGAGCTCGTGCGCAATGCGATCGGAGGGGTCCCTCCAGGATCGCGATAGGAAAAAACCTATGGCCGAGAATAATTCAAGTACGCCTCGGGCCTCGGCGCCGCTCGAATTGGCTGGTTTTGCCGATTGGCTCGTCGAGCGCGGGTTGCGAGGACTGCCGCTCGACGAGCAAGTCGACGGATTCTGTCGCCGCGTCGTCGATGCGGGGTTCCCCGCTCGCCGCTTCAACATGTCGCTCGGAACGTTGCATCCGCGCCATGGTGCGCGCAGCTACCTGTGGCGCCCGAGCGGCCTCGAGACCGAGTCATTCGCCCGCCGGCGCACCGAAGAGCAGCTCCAGGGCTATTACGCGAGCCCGATCTATTTTTTGCGCAGGAACGAAGGGACCGAGCTGCGGCGGCGGCTCGACACGGGCGTGCAGCTCGACTTTCCGATACTCGGCGACCTGCGCGACGCCGGAATGACCGACTACGCGGCGCGCATCGTGCGCTTCGACTCGGGCTCCTCGAAGGCGGAGGGCAGCGGCGCGCTGGACGTCCTCGATCGGCGCGACGCGCTGCAGGGGATCTTCTTCTCGTGCGCGACCGACGCGCCCGGAGGCTTCGACGACGGTCACCTCGCGCAGATCAGCGATGCGCTTCCCTACCTCGCGCTTGCCGTCAAATCGCGGTCGATGTTCGACGTCGCGAACACGCTGCTCGAAACATACCTTGGCGCGGACGCCGGCCAGCGCGTGCTGACCGGCGAGATCGACCGGCATTCGGTCACCAGCATTCAGGCGGTGATCTGGCTGTGCGACTTGCGCGGATTCTCCGCGGTCGCCAATCGGGTCAGTCGCGACGATCTCGTCGAGATTCTCGACACGTACCTCGAATTGATGGCGCGGCCGGTTCTCGACAACAAGGGGCAGATCCTGAAATTCATGGGCGACGGATTCCTCGCGACGTTCGATCTCTCGCAGCGCGATCGCCGCGACGTTTGCGTCGATGCGGTGAAGGCGGCCTCGCAGCTCATGAATACGTTCCCGCAGCTCAATGCCGAGCGCCGCGCGGCGGGGAAGTCGACGCTCGACTTCGGCGTCGGCATGCATCTCGGCGAAGTCGTCTACGGCAATATCGGCGCGGCCGAAAGGCTCGACTTCACCGTCGTCGGCACTGCGGTCAACGAAGCGAGCCGCATCGAGGGAATGTGCCGGCCGCTGCAGCGAAAGGTGCTGATGTCGAATACGTTCTACGAGGCGGCCGAGACCTGCCACGGACGGATGATCTCGCTCGGCTTTCATGCGCTGCGCGGGATACGCGAGCCGCGCGAGCTCTTCACGATCGCGAGCGCGTAAGCCGCGCGGGTCTCACGCGATTGCTGCCGGGGCGCGGTTGCGCGTGATTCCCTCGCTCGCAGCTCCGCTTCCGCTTTCCGGCTAGTGGCGGTGCGTCGTTCCCTTCGCCCACGCGTAGTGGTCGCGGAGCAGGTCGCGGCCAAACGCGCCCGACGACGCGAGGCTGCGGCCGAAGTCACCGGCGTAATCGCGCCAGACGGTGTGGATGTGATTGCCGCCGTCCTGCGACGCGTCGCACTCGATCAGGAATCGCGATCCCTGCACGCGGTAATAGTGCGGCGCGCCGCGCGTCGTCGAGCCTGCCCACGCGAAGCGCAGCGACTCGACGCCGCCCTCGCGTGCCCGCGCGAGACGCGCTTCGGCGAGACCCGGCTCGAAGCTTGCCGCGTAGATCTCGACGATCTTCCAGAGGAGCGCGCGTTGCCGCTCGTCGAGCTTCGCCGCGGGGAGTCCGGCTGCTTCGAGCGGGTCGACTTTTTCGCGGTTCGAGGTGACGATGTCGCCGTACGTCTGCTTCGAGATCACCGCCTCGCGCCGTTGCGCGTCCGACAGCGAATCGAGCACGGCCCATCCCGCGTCGTGCTCTTCGCCGAGCGCGCGGAATCCCTTCTTCGGCCCGCGCGGCACCGTTGCCGGGTTCGCGCCGAAAAAGCTCGGCGTGTCGACGGCGACCCGGTCGCCGGCCAGCGTGAAATTGAGCGACAAATGATGACCCTCGAAGCGCCAGCCCCAGCGCGAGGTCGCGCTCGGCGCGCCGTAGAACGTCACGTAGTACTTTTCCGGATCGCGCATCAGGCCGAACGTCTCGAGCTCGCGCAGCACGAGCTCGAGCTCGATGATGTTGACGACCTTGCGGTAGCCGGCCGCCGAGAGCGCCGTCTTGAGCAGCGCATGCGCGGCGTCGCGGCCGCGCGGGTCGAGCTCCTTCAGCGATATTCCGTTGCGGCTCCGCGGTGTGTAATGCCAGTCGAAGCGATCGGCGTCGTCGAACGGGCGCGTCGCCGTCGCGCGCTGCTTCTCGGGCAGCGCCGCGAGAAAGCGCTCGGCCGATTCACGCATCTTCGCGGCAACGGCCGACGGCGAGGCCGCCTTGTCCTGCGCGATTGCGGCAAGCGCGAATCCGGAGAGGAGGAAGGAAATGAGCCAGCGCATGGAATCCGTCCAGGAAGGATACGTTCGGGGTATCGGTCGCCCGCTCGATCCATGGTGCCACAGAGGCTTCTCCGACGCACGATATGTGGCATCGCCGATCACGGCTCCCGAATCAGCAACGAGCGAGAACAGGAGCGCATCCTGCATTGGAAGGAGCTCGCGATTTGACTTGGCCTGAGCCCGCCCCTACAGTGATCGGCTCTCGTCGTTGACGCCGGAGGAGCGCATGACCCGTACGTTTCGAATGATCCGCAGATTCGCCGCCGCTGGATTTGCGGCTCTCGTTGCCTTTGGGCTCGTAACCACGCCGGCGTTCGCAGCGACGGACCCGAAGGCGCGCTACGGCGACACGATGGTGATCGGCATCACCGGCGATCCGGGGACGCTCAACGGCACGACGAGCTCGAACTTCGTCGAGAAGATCATCGCGAGCAACGTGTTCAGCATGCTGATCCGCCTCGACACCAGCTTCAAGCCGGTGCCCGATCTCGCGAAATCGTGGACGATCTCCGACGACGGCCTCACCTACACGTTCAAGCTGAACGAGGGCATCAAGTGGCACGACGGCCAGCCGTTCAGCTCGGCGGACGTCAAGTACACGATCGACGAGGTGATCCTTCCGCTGCACACGCGCGCCGGAACGTACAAGTCGGTGATCGACCGCATCGACACGCCCGATGCGAACACCGTGATCATCCGCTTGAAGCAGCCGTTCGGACCGCTGATGAACGCGCTCGGCTACGACTTCCTGATCCTGCCCAAGCATCTCTACCAGGGCACCGACATCAAGACGAACCCGTACAACTCGAAGCCGATCGGAACCGGCCCGTTCAAGTTCGCCGAATGGAAGAAGGGCTCGTACGTGATCCTCGAAAAGAACAAGGACTACTTCGTCAAGGGAATCCCGTATCTCGACCGCCTGGTGTTCCAGGAGATTCCCGACGCAGCAGCGCGCGTGCTCGCGCTCGAGTCCGGCGACATCGACTACCTCGCGTATCAGGCGTTGCCGTCGTCGTCGGTCCCGCGCCTCAAGACGAATCCGAAGCTCGTGACCTCGCTCGAGGGATTCGAGGCGCTCGCGTCGATCGAGATCCTCGCGTTCAACATGGACAACCCGCAGCTCAAGGACGTCCGCGTCCGGCAAGCGATCGCCTACGCGATCAACAAGCAGGAGATCGTCGACAAGGCGGACTATGGGATCGGCAAGGCCGCGACGGGGCCGATCTCGTCGCTGACGAAGTGGGCGTACGAGCCCAACGTCAACAAGTACGCGTACAACCCGCAGCGTGCGGCGAAGCTCCTGGACGACGCGGGCTTCCCGCTGAAAGACGGCACGCGGATGACGCTGCGCCTGATTGCGGACGGCGGCGTCGAGCTCAATCGCAAGGCCTGCGAGATCCTGAAGGAGCAGCTCGCGCAGGTCGGCGTGAAGGTCGATCTGCAGCTGGTCGAGCGCAACGTGATGCTCGATCGGGTCTACACGAAGCGCGATTACGACATGCACGTCCACGGCTTCTCGACCGGCGCCGACCCGGCGATTGACGTCTCGCGCCTGTACGTGTCGACGAACATCCGTCCGGTGAACTTCACCAACGGCGCCGGCTATCGCAATCCCAAGGTCGACGACCTGTTCATGCAGGGGCAAAAGGCGTTCAAGCCCGAAGACCGTGCGAAGGCGTATCGCGAGGTCCAGAAGGTGCTGACCGACGAAGTTCCCGCGATCTGGCTCGTCGAGTACGGAATCGTCGGCGTGTGGAGCAAGAAACTGCACGGGCTCCACACGTGGAGCGCGTACTCGTACTATCAGTTCTGGGACACGTGGTCCGATGGCGGCAAGGCGCCGTAGACTTCAGGAGCCTCCTCATGCACAAGACCGTTGGTTTCATTCTGGTTGCCGCAATTGCGACGTATGCGATTCACGCGGTTGCTCAACTCAGGGCAGATGCGCGGGCACTAGTGACTCCGATCGCCAGCTCGTCGTCGAACGGGGCTTCGTTTGCCTGGTTTTACGACAGCGCCGAGCGC
>DASSGI010000078.1:0-2910 GCA_035857655.1 Casimicrobiaceae bacterium
CGACCGCGCACGCAAGACAGAGCATGAACGAGGCGGCGACGAAGACGGGCTGCGGCCACGACGCGCCGCCGACGGCGACGACTGCTTGCTGCACGGGGAAGGCGTAGAGATACATGCCGTAGGAAAAATCGCCCGACCGTCCGAAGCGGTTCATCCACCCGACGGGAAGCGTCGCGGCCCAGATCACGAGATACGGAAACGCAACGTGCGCGACGATCGCGCCCGCGCGTGTCCACTCGGTCCACCAGAGCAGCACGAGCAGAGCGACGGCGGCATCCGCACGGTACTCGATGTGCTCGCGCCAGAGCCACAGCGCGCTGCCGGTGAAGAACCACAGCGCGAGATGCACCGTGTATCCGGCCGGCAGCGTGTTGTAGTGGAAAGGCGGCGCTGAAGCGAGCTCGGCGCTCCAGCCGAACCAGACGACCGCAAGCAGCGCAACGAGCGCCGTCACGAACGTGCGCGACAGCGCGCCGGCCAGCCCGAGCACGGCGAGCGCGATGTACATCGTGATCTCGATCGGCAGCGTCCAGATCGAGCCGTTGACGGCGAGCGGATACGCGTTGTGCGCGAACACGCCGGGCAGCGAATAGTAGAGCTCGACGAACGTCAGATTGTTGAAATACGCCCAGGTCGCCGGGCTCCGAAAATACGTGCGCAGCGAGAGATCGGTGACGATGGGCCCGAGCACGAGCGCGGCCAGCGCGACGACCGCCGCGTACGCGGGAACGATGCGCAAAGCGCGCTTCAGCGTGAACGCCACGAGGCGCGGCGCGCGCTCCCAGGACGCAGCGACCAGGAATCCGCTGATGATGAAGAACACGGCGACCGCGAACCCGCCGTAGGTCTCGTAGCCGAACGGACCCGGGCCGCCCGCGCGGCCCGTCAGCACGTCGCTGTGGTCGATGAGAACGAGGGTGGCCGCCGCGAAGCGCAGCAGATCGAAATTGTTCGGGCGGGTCGGATCGAAGCGCACGAGCGCGCGGGAATCGGTGACTCGCGTCTGCGCGACCGGCGCCGGAGCGCCGCGAGTCGAGTCAGGGATGCGTATCCGGCGCGACCCGCACGACGGTTCTTCCCCGAACCGTGCCCTTCAGGTACGAATCGAAGTGTGTCGGCAGATCTTCGAAATCGATCGTCCGAACCTGGTCGTGAACGCGGTCGGGGCGCCATTCGACGGCGAGCTTGTTCCAGATCCTCTGCCGCGTCGCCATCGGGCAATTGACGCTGTCGGCACCCAGCAGGCACACGCCGCGCAGGATGAACGGCGCGACCGTCGTGTTGAGCGACATGCCGGCGGCGAGCCCGACGGCGCTGACCGCGCCGCCGATCTTCGACGTCGATAGCAGCCACGCAAGCATGTCACCGCCCAGGTTGTCGATCGCGCCGGCCCACGTCGACTTGTCGAGCGGCCGGATCTTGGCGAGGTCGATCGCCTGGCGCTGCAGCACCTCCTTGGCGCCGAGCGCGCGCAGGTAGCTCGCCTCTTCCGGCTTGCCGGTGATCGCAACGACGTGGTACCCGGTCTTCGCGAGGATCTCGACGGCGACTGACCCGACGCCGCCCGTCGCTCCGGTCACGGCAACGGGACCGTTGTCGGGCTTCAGCCCGTTGTGCTCCATCAGCATGATCGCCTGCGCCGCGGTGAAGCCGGCCGTGCCCATCGTCATCGCGTCGAACGCTGTCATGCTCTCGGGCCGGCGGACGACCCAGTCGCCCGGGACGCGCACGTATTCGCTGTAGCCGCCGTCGTGCGCTACGCCAACGTCATAAGCGTGAACGATGACCTTGTCGCCCTTCTTCCAGCGCGTGTCCGCGGAGGACTCGACGGTGCCGGCCATGTCGATCCCGGCGTTCGTCGGGTACTTGCGCATGATCTTGCCGGCGCCGTTGTACGAAAGCGCGTCCTTGAAGTTGATCGTCGAGTACTTGGTCCTGACGACGACGTCGCCGGGATCGAGGTCGTCGAGCGACATCTCGACGAAGCGGCTCTTCACCGCGTCGTTCTCCTGGAACGTCCGGTAGGCCTTGAATCTCTGCACGGGAGTCTCCTTGGGGCGGTCGTGGTTGCCGGCGAGCCCGGAGCGATCGGGCGGGCCTGCTAGGGCCTAGTGCATCGGAGCTTCGGCCGCGACGTGCGGCTCGCTCATGTAATCGTGCGTCTGCATTTCGGCAAGCCGGCTCACGGTGCGCGCGAACTCCCGGCTGTTCGGCCCTTCCGGGTAGAGCGCTTCCGGGGGCGCGGCGGCCGTGGCGAGCAGCTTCACGCGATGATCGTACAGTATGTCGACGAGCCAGGTGAAGCGGCGCGCGCGGTCCCCCATGTCCGCCGTCATCCGGGGTATCCCGGACAGGAGTAGCACCGAGAAGCGGCATGCGAGAACGAGATAGTCGCGCTGCGACCGGGGTCCGTCGCACAGCGTGCCGAAATCGAACCAGACGACGCTTCCGGCGCGGCGGCGAGCCGTTATCGTACGGCCCTCGATCGTGAGCTTCGGATCGTCGTCGGGACCCGCGCGCATCGCGTCGAAGGCCTGCGCGAGCGCGGCGTCGGCGCGCGCGTCGAGCGGAACGTGATAGCTCTCGACCTGCTCCAGAGCGCGCAGCCGGTAGTCGATGCCGGCGTCGACCTCGAGCACGTCGAGCCACTCCTTGATGAGCGCGATCGTCGGCAGGAAGCGCTCGCGCTGAATTCCGTCGGGCCACAGTCCGTCGGGCGCGTAATTCGTCGTCATCACGAACACGACGCCGTTCCTGAACAGCGCGGACAGCAGTCGTCCGAGGATCATCGCATCGGCGATGTCGGAAACGTGGAACTCGTCGAAGCAGATCAACCGCCAACGCTTCGCGACAGACGCCGCCACGATCGCGAGCGGATCCTCCTCCTGCGAAAGCTTCGCGAGCTCGATG
>DASSGI010000079.1:0-3013 GCA_035857655.1 Casimicrobiaceae bacterium
CGCAGCGCCCGATGGCCCGACTCAGGCGGCCGCGCGCGCCGATACCGCGGGACTCACCTGCCGGATTCCCATTTCGCGCAGCGCGTCGCGAATCGCGTGGACGGCCTGCCGCATTTCCTCGGGACCGATCGCGCCGATGCAGCCCACGCGGAACGTCTCGACCTGCGTGAGCTTGCCCGGGTAGAGGATGAAACCCTTGTCGCGAACGCGCTCGTAGAAGTCCTTGAACGCGTAGCGCGAATCGGCAGGCGCGTGGAACGTCACGATGATCGGGGCCTGGATCTCAGGATCGAGGAACGTGCGGAAGCCGAGCTCGGACATCCCAGCGATGAGCGCTTCGTAATTCTTGACGTAGCGGGCGAGCCGCGCCGGCTGCCCGCCTTCGGCACGAAGCTGGTCGAGCGCCGCATTGAAGGCGACGACGACGTGCGTCGCCGGCGTATAGCGCCATTGCGTCGTCCGCTCCATGTAGGTCCACTGATCGTGCAGGTCGAGCGAGAGCGACGTCGAGCGGCCGGCGCATTGCTCGAGCACCGTCCGGCGCGCGAACACGAAGCCCATGCCGGGCGGGCCTTCGACGCACTTTCCTGAAGCCGCGACCAGCGCGTCGAACGGCACCGCTCGCGCATCGATCGGGATCGCCGCGAACGAGCTCATCGCGTCGACGATCAGGCTCCTGCCGTAGCGCGCGACGACGGCGGCGAGCTCGGGCAGGGGGTTCAGGATGCCGGTCGACGTCTCGCAGTGGATGAGGCCGACGTGCGTAATCGACGCGTCCCCGCCAAGCAGCCGATCGAGGTCCTGCGCAGTCGTCGGCACGTCTTCCGCCGTCTCGAACACGGTGACCTTGCGTCCCATCATCCGCGCGAGCTTTGCGAGGCGCGTGCCGTATGCTCCGTTCACGCATACGAGCACATGTCCGTCGCGCGGAACGAGCGTGTTGACTGCCGCCTCGACCGAGAACGTGCCGCTTCCCTGCATCGGCACGCAGACGTGCGTCGCGTGGCCATCGATGATGTCGAGCAGTTTGCTGCGCACCTCTGCGGTGACCGCGTTGAACGAGAAGTCCCACGAGCCCCAGTCGCGCAGCATCGCGGCTTTGGTCGCAATCGACGTCGTCAACGGACCCGGCGTCAGCAGGATGGGATCGCGCGAGGGCAGGCTCATGAAAACTCCCGAGTCGGTGATGACCGCGCGGCGACCTCTGGCCGGGCGGTACGTCGCCGACTTGCCGATCGCCCGAGGGGTGGCTGCGCTTTGTAGATTGTTGACAATCTACACCGCAGGGCGTCCAATACGCAAGATGCTCAAGTCCAGCCCTGCCCCGGGCAACGGCGGCAATGGCGCGTCCGCGCGCGTTCGGGGATCCCGCGACGCCCGCCACGGCTCGCCGCCGCCTTCCCTCCCGTCGCCCAATCGCGCCGCCGCGGCTATCGCGCTCATCAAATCGAGCTCGCTGCCCGCGCTCGTGCAGAAGGACCTCGAGCAGAGCATCCTGGCCGGCGAGCTGCCCGCGGGCAGCAAGCTCAACGAAGCGGCGATCGCCGATCGCCTGGGTGTTTCGCGCGGCCCCGTTCGCGAAGCCTTCCGCGCGCTCGAGGAGTCGGGACTCGTCAGGCTCGAGAAGAACCGCGGCGTTTTCGTCCGCCTGATATCGGTCGAAGAAGCCGACGAGATCTACGAGTTGCGCGCGGTGCTCGACGAGTTCATCGGCCGAAGGCTTGCGCAGACGATCACGCCGGGGCACGTCCGGGAGCTCCGCTCGCGCGTCGACGAGATGGAAAAAGCGGCCGCGCGAAAGGACGTCGACGCCTACCTCGCGTCGAACGTCGAATTCCACGATCGCCTCGTCGAGCTCGCCGGAAACGCGAAGCTCCTCGGGATGTATCGCCGCCTCGTCAACGAACTTCACCTGTTTCGCCGAGCCTCGCTCGCGCAAAGCGGCGTGCTGCCCGTGTCCACGCGCGAGCACCGCAGCATCGTCGACAAGATCGCCGCCGGTCAGCCCGTTGCCGCGGGCCGGGCGCTGCACGACCACGTGATGGCGAGCCGCGAGCGCATGCATCGCAGCAAGGCGCCCGCGGCGTCGGCCGTCGCAACCAAGAAGAACCCGTCGAGGAAACCCCGTTGAGCCCACCGACCGTCACCGTCAATCGCCGCTCGTACCGCTGGCCGACGCGGCCGCTCGTCGTCGTCTGCGTCGACGGTTGCGAGCCCGAATACATCAACCAGGCAATCGCCTCGGGTAGCGCGCCGTATTTCGCGAAACTCCGCGAGCACGGCACCTGCCTGACCGCCGACTGCGTCGTCCCCTCGTTCACGAACCCGAACAACCTGTCGATCGTCACCGGCGTTCCTCCCGCGGTGCACGGAATCTGCGGAAACTACTTCTGGGACCGCGACGCGGGCGCCGAAGTGATGATGAACGACCCGAAATACCTGCGCGCGCGGACGATCCTGGCCACGTTCGCCGACTCGGGCGCGAAGGTCGCGGTCGTCACCGCGAAGGACAAGCTGCGGGCGCTCCTTGGCGACAAGTTGACCGGCATCTGCTTCTCGTCGGAAAAATCCGCCGAAGCGACCGTCGCCGCGAATGGAATCGACGCCGTCCCGGAGATGGTCGGCATGCCGGTCCCGTCGGTCTACAGCGCCGAGCTCTCGGAGTTCGTGTTCGCCGCCGGCGTCAAGCTGATGGAGCGCGTGCGGCCCGACGTGATGTATCTGTCGACGACCGATTACGTGCAGCACAAGGTGGCGCCGGGCGTGGGCAGCGCGAACGCGTTCTACGCGATGATGGACCGCTACCTCGGGCAGCTCGACACGATGGGCGCGACCATCGTCGTCACCGCCGATCACGGGATGAACGCGAAGACCGATGCGTTCGGCCGGCCGAACATCGTCTATCTGCAGGACGCGCTCGACAAGGCCTACGGTACGGGGACCACGCGCGTGATCCTGCCGATCACCGATCCTTACGTCGTTCATCACGGCGCGCTCGGATCGTTCGCGACCG
>DASSGI010000080.1:0-5491 GCA_035857655.1 Casimicrobiaceae bacterium
ATTCGCGTGCCCCCCGCCCAGTCCTCGACCGCCCCGGCAACGCGCGCCAGCGCGACGTCGACGTCGCGATGGCGCAGGTGCCGCGTGATGTTCGTGAGCCGCGTGCCGAACGTCAGCACGTGCACGCGGTGCCGGTCGTTCGTCACGGCGTGCAGGAAGTGCAACAGCATCCGCGCGTAGCGGTCCATCGAGCCCGAGATGTCGCAAAGCACGACGAGCGGCGGCGGAAGCCGGCGTCGCGTGCGGCGCGCGAGCGGCGCAGCCGCGCCCGCAGCGCCCGTCATCCGGCGCATTGTCGCGCGGAGGTCGACCGTGTGACCGCGCTGCGCAGGAACCGTACGGCGAACGACGATCTCAGGAAGCGGCAGCCGCAGCCGGGCGAGCATCGCCCTCACCTGCGCGAGCTCGTCGGCGGTCATCGTCGCGAAGTCGCGCTTCTGCAGCACTTCGCGCGGCGAGAACGTGAACGCGGCGTCGAGCTCGATCTCGCGCTCGTCGGGATCCTGCTTCGATTTGCCCGTGGGCAGCAGCGCTTCCGCGAGCCGGGCAGGAAGCTCCGGCTCGGGCTTGCGCTCGCCGGCGCGCGCGTGGACCTTCGGCAGCAGCGCCACCATCATTTTCTCGAGGAGCTTCGGGTCGCGCCAGAAGAGGTCGAAAGCCTGCTCGAAGAGCGCGAGATGTTCGCGTCGCGAGACGAGGACGGACGCGAGCGCTTCACGGAAGTCGCTGCGATTGTCGATCCCGACCGCCTCGACTGCCGAGAGCGCATCGATGACCTTCGCCGGACCGACGGGCAGTCCGGCGTTGCGCAACACGCGGACGAAGTGCAGCACGTTCTCGGCGAGCCTGCCGCGCGGTAGCGGCAGCACCGTGCTCGAGCGTCCGAGCGCGCTCATCAGAGCGCCACGCTCGCGGCCTTGACTTCGGCGACGAGCTTCGCAGCGGCCTCGGGTCCCAGCACGCCGAGATCATCCTGATACTTGAGCAGCACTCCCAGCGTGTCCGCGACCGTCTGCGGATCGAGCGCGACGCGGTCGAGCGCGATCAGCGCCTCGGCCCAGTCGAGCGATTCGGCGATGCCCGGTGCCTTGAACAGATCCATCGCCCGCAGCCGTTGCGTGAAACCGACGATCTCGCGGGCGAGCGATTCGGGCGCATGCGGGCACTTGCGGCGGATGATCTCGAGCTCGCGCTGCGCGTCCGGATAGTCGACCCAGTGATAGAGGCAGCGCCGCTTGATCGCGTCGTGGATCTCGCGCGTGCGATTTGACGTGATCACGACGATCGGAGGCGACGCCGCGCGAATTGCGCCGAGCTCGGGAATCGTCACCTGGTAGTCGGAGAGGACTTCGAGCAGGTAGGCTTCGAACGGCTCGTCGGCGCGATCGAGCTCGTCGATCAGCAGCACCGGCGGGACGCCATCTTCGGGCGCAAGTGCCTGAAGCAGCGGCCGCTTCAGCAGGAATCGCGTCGTGAAGATGTCGTGCGCGAGATCGCCGCGCACGACGTTGTCCGCGGCTTCGGCGAGCCTGATCTCGATCATCTGTCGCGGATAGTTCCACTCGTAGACGGCCGCCGCAGTATCGAGCCCCTCGTAGCATTGGAGGCGAACGAGATGCCGGCCAAGCGCCGCGGCGAGCACCTTGGCGATCTCGGTCTTGCCGACGCCGGCCTCGCCTTCGAGGAAAAGAGGCCGCTGGAGCTTGAGCGCGAGGAAGACGGCGGTCGCGAGGCGTCGCTCGGCGACGTAGTTCTGCCCGCTCAGCAGATCGAGCGTCGCGTCGACGGATGTCGGTGGCGCGGGCGGATTCATCGCGCCACCGGTGACCGAGGCGCCCTCAACCGGCCGCTGCCGCGGCGACCGCGCGAGCCGCCATCACGGAAATGAGATGTGCGCGATACGCAGGCGAGCCGTGCAGATCGTTGTTGAGCCCCGATGCGTCGATCTTGACCGCTTTCGCGGCATCCGCGGTGAAAGACTTCGCGAGCGCTCCCTCGAGTGGCGTCGAACGGAACACCGATGGCGCCGCCCCGGTGACCGCCACCCGTACGGAGCCGTGCGCTCCCTGCGCGACGAACACGCCGACCAGTGCGAAGCGAGATGCGGGATTGGGGAATTTCACGTAGGCCGCCTTCTTCGGAACCGGGAACGACACCGCGGTGACGATCTCGTCCGCCGCGAGTGCGGTCTCGTACATGCCCTTGAAGAAGTCGCCCGCAGCGATCCGGCGCTTGTTGGTAACGACGGTCGCGTTGAGCGCGACGACGGCGGCGGGCCAGTCGGCTGCCGGATCGTTGTTCGCGATCGATCCGCCGAGCGTTCCCATGTTGCGCACCTGGCGATCGCCGATCCCTTCGGCGAGCACCGCGAGCGCGGGAATCGCGCGCCGCACGTCCTCGGACGACGCAACGTCGGCGTGCCGCGTCATCGCGCCGATGACGATCGCGTCGGTTTCCTTGCGAATGCCGGCGAGCTCGGGAATGCCCGCGAGGTCGACGAGCGTTCCGGGCTGCGCGAGGCGCAGCTTCATCGCTGCGACGAGGCTCTGTCCGCCGGCGAGCGCCTTGCCGCCGGACTTCGCGAGCTGTGCTGCGGCCTCGGCGAGGGACTTCGGCTTCTGATATTCGACTGCGTACATGATCGTCTCCTCAGGCGTTGGCTTTGGCCGCGTTGATCGCCTGCCACACGCGATGCGGTGAAGCCGGCATGTCGAGATGCTTGACGCCGACGGGCGCAAGAGCGTCCATCACCGCGTTCATCAGCGCGGCCGGCGCGCCGATCGCGCCCGCTTCGCCACATCCTTTGGCGCCGAGCGGGTTGTGCGTGCACGGCGTTACTTTCGTGCCGACCTTGAACGACGGCACGTCGTCGGCGCGCGGCAGCGCGTAGTCCATCAGGCTGCCGGTCAGCAGTTGCCCGGTGTCGTTGTCGTAGACGCATTGCTCGAGCAGCGCCTGGCCGATTCCCTGCGTCAGTCCACCGTGCACCTGCCCTTCGACGATCATCGGATTGATGATGTTGCCGAAGTCGTCGCAGGCGCTGAAGTTGACGATCCGTGTGGTGCCGGTGTCCGGATCGATCTCGACCTCGCAGATGTGCGTGCCGGCCGGGAACGTGAAGTTCGTCGGATCGTAGAACGCGGTTTCGTTCAAGCCCGGCTCGAGCTTGTCGAGCGGATAGTTGTGCGGAACGTACGCGGTGAGCGCGATCTCGCCGAACGTCTTGCTGCGATCGGTGCCCGCCACCGTGAACTTGCCGTCCTTGAACTCGATGTCGGTCTCGGCGGCCTCGAGCAAATGCGCGGCGATCTTCTTGCCCTTGGCGATGATCTTGTCGAGCGCCTTGACGATCGCGGTTCCGCCGACTGCGAGCGAGCGCGAGCCGTACGTGCCCATGCCGAAGAGCACGCGGCCCGTGTCGCCATGGACGACGTCGACGTTCTCGATCGGGATGCCGAGCCGCGTGGCGACGACCTGCGCGAACGTCGTCTCGTGGCTCTGCCCGTGGCTGTGCGACCCGGTGAAGACGGTGACGCTGCCCGTCGGATGGACGCGGATCTCACCCGCTTCGAACAACCCTGCGCGAGCGCCGAGCGAGCCGGCGACGTTCGACGGCGCGATTCCGCAGGCTTCGATGTACGACGCGTAGCCCAGGCCGCGGAGCTTCCCGCGCTTCGCGGCTTCGGCCTTCCGCGCGGCGAAGCCCTTGACGTCGGCGATCTTCATCGCCTCGTCGAGGCAAGCGTCGTAGCCGCCGGTGTCGTAGAGCAGCGCGACCGGCGTCTGGTACGGGAACGTCCGGATGAAGTTGCGCCGCCGCAGCTCGTCCTGCGGGATTCCGGTCTCCGCGGCAGCCTGATGCACGATCCGCTCGACGACATACGTTGCCTCGGGACGGCCCGCACCGCGATACGCGTCGACCGGCGCGGTGTTCGTGAACACGGCGGTTACTTCGCAGTAGATCGACGGCGTCGTGTATTGACCGGCGAGCAGCGTTGCATAGAGGATCGTCGGGATGCACGACGCGAACGTCGACAGGTAGGCGCCCATCGCCGCGATCGTATGGACGCGCAGCGCCAGGAACTTCCCATCCTTGTCGAGCGCGAGCTCGGCGCGCGTCACGTGATCGCGGCCGTGCGCATCGGACAGGAACGATTCGCTGCGCTCGGCGACCCATTTGATCGGGCGGCCGATGCGCTTCGCGGCCCAGACCATCGCCGTCTCTTCGGCGTAGAGGTAGATCTTCGAGCCGAACCCGCCGCCGACATCCGGAGCGATCACTCGCACCTTGTGCTCGGGCAATCCGAGCACGAACGCCGTCATCAGCAGCCGCTCGACGTGCGGATTCTGGCTGGTCGTGTAGAGCGTGTACGCGTCCTCGGCACGGTTGTACGAGGCGACCGCTGCGCGCGGCTCGATCGCATTCGGAACGAGCCGGTTGTTGACGATGTCGATCTTCGTCACGTGTGCCGCTTTTGCGAACGCGGCGTCGACGGCGGCCTTGTCGCCGAGCGCCCACGTGTAGCACTTGTTGCCGGGCGCTTCGTCGTGGATTTGCGGTGCGCTGGGCTTCAGCGCCTCGACGGGGCTCACCACCGCCGGCTGCACTTCGTAATCGACTTCGATCAGCTCGGCTGCGTCCTTCGCCTGGTCGAGCGTTTCCGCGACGACGATTGCGACATGGTCGCCGACGTAGCGGACCTTGCCCTTCGCCAGCACGTGATGGGGCGGCTCCTTCATCGGCGTGCCGTCGGCGCTGGTGATCAGCCAGCCGCAGGGAAGACCATTGACGCCTTCGAGGTCGGCGCCGGTGTAGATCGCGAGCACACCAGGCGCCTTTTTTGCCTTCGCAGCATCGATCCCGCGAATTTTCGCGTGTGCGTGCGGCGAGCGCAGGAAGTAAGCCTGCGCCTGCCGCGGCATCGAGACATCGTCGGTGAACTGGCCAGCGCCCATCAGGAAGCGCGCGTCTTCCTTGCGCCGGACCGATTGGCCGATATATCCGGTTTCGTTCGCACCCATCTTGCGACCTCCGTATCTCGTCAAATGAATGAAGCGGTGCGTTGTCGGTCGCGGCCAATCGCGAGCCGTCGCGCCCTTCGGGCCTCCGCTTCGCGCGGCTCGCTCATGGCCGCTCTTATTTCGCCATCGCGGAGGCGCCCTGCGCGACCGCCTTGACGACGTTGTGATAGCCCGTGCAGCGGCAGAGATTGCCTTCGAGACCTTCGCGAATTGCAGTCTCGTCGGCATTGGGATGGCGGTTCACGAGGTCGATTGCGCTCATCACCATTCCCGGCGTGCAGAATCCGCATTGCAGCGCGTGACACTCCTTGAACGCCGCCTGCATCGGATGCATCGTGCCGTCCGCGGCGGCGATGCCTTCGATCGTGACGACGTCTGAGCCTTGCGCCTGAATCGCGAGCACGTTGCACGACTTGATCGCGCGGCCGCCGAGATGCACGGTGCACGCACCGCACTGCGCGGTGTCGCA
>DASSGI010000081.1:0-3003 GCA_035857655.1 Casimicrobiaceae bacterium
GACGTCGAACGGCTGCGCGAGCATCTGCGGATCGACAAATGGCTGCTCTTCGGCGGGTCGTGGGGATCGACGCTCGCGCTCGCCTACGCGCAGGCGCATCCGCAGTGCTGCCTCGGTCTCGTGCTCCGCGGAATCTTTCTCGCGCGGCAGTCCGAGCTCGACTGGTTCATGCACGGGATGCGCATCGTGTTTCCGGAGGCATGGCGCGCATTCGTCGAATTCCTGCCCGCCGTCGAACGTACCGACATTCTCGCGAGCTACTATCGCCGCCTCACCCACGCCGACCCGGCGGTGCACATGCCTGCGGCGCTCGCATGGGATCGTTACGAAGGCTCGTGCTCGAGGCTCCTGCCGCCCGCCGATCCGATGCCGAGCTTCGACAGCGACGCTTCCACGCTCGCAATCGCGCGCATCGAAGCGCATTACTTCGTCAATCGCGCGTTTCTTGCCGACGATCAGATCCTCGCGCATCTTTCCCGCATCCGGCACCTGCCGTGCACGATCGTGCAGGGACGCTACGACGTCATCTGTCCGCCGGTGACCGCCGACATGCTGGCGCGCGCATGGCCCGAGGCGGAATATGTCGTCGTCCCTGATGCCGGCCACTCGGTGCGCGAGCCCGGAATCGCGCGCGAGCTCGTCGCGGCGGTGAAGCGGATGCAAGGACGGATCAGGCGCTGATGGGCCCAGGCCCGAGCGATGAACAACCCCTCCTTCCCTGACGCGCTCCCGGCTCTTTCAAGACTTCATTGGTATGTCGTTGAGCGCGTGCTCGGACAGGGCGGATTCGGCATCACCTATCTCGCTCGCGACACCAACCTCGACCAGCCGGTCGCGATCAAAGAGTACCTACCGATCGACGTCGCGACTCGGATGCCGGATGCCACGATCCGGCCCCGGACCGAGGAGCTTCGGGATCGGTATCGCTGGGGACTCGACCGCTTCGTGCAGGAGGCTCGGACGCTCGCGCGGTTCGATCACCCCAATATCGTCCGCGTCCATTCGGTATTCGAGTTCAACAACACCGCGTACATGGTGATGAGACTCGAGAAGGGCGGCACTCTCGCCGCACTTCTCGACCGACGAGGAACGCTGTCCGAGGACCAACTGATTCGCATTCTCTTCCCGATCCTCGACGGCCTGACCCTGGTTCACAGTGTCGGCTTCATCCATCGGGACATCAAACCCGACAACATCCACATCGGTGATGACGGCAGCCCCGTGCTGCTCGATTTCGGGTCGGCTCGCCAGGCGCTGGGAAGCTCTCACACGCTGACGATCCTCGTCGCGCCCGGATACGCACCGTTCGAGCAGTACTACAACGATTCGGCGAGCCAGGGACCATGGACCGACATCTACGCGCTCGGCGCGACGTGCTACCGCGCGATCGCGGGACGAGCGCCGCTCGATGCGGTCTCGCGCAGCAAAGGCATCCTCGGCAGCACGCAGGACGTCATGGTGCCGGCCAGCATCATCGGAGCCGGACGGTATTCGGGTGCGCTGCTTGCGGCGATCGATCATGCGCTTGCATTCGCCGAGAGAGATCGTCCGCAGTCCCTCGCGCAGTGGCGGGAGGAACTTGCCGCCGGCCGCTCGGAACAACGCTCTCCCGGGATTTCGCCGCCCGCGCCCTCCGACAGCGTGACAACCGCGATGCCCGCGACGCAGCGCGCCCAGAGCGTTGCCGCACCGTCTGTCGCCGTCGATCGGGCGAGTGCGGCGCGAACGACGATTTTGGCCCCGACGCAGACTCCCGATCGCTCGAGCCCATCAGGGCTGAGCGGACGGCCGATCGGGTGGTGGATCGCGATCGCCGCGGTTGTGGCGATCGGCGTCGCAGCGTACGTCGTCAGCATGCAAAAGGGCGACGAGACGCGCAGCAAGATCGCCGCTCTTGAGAAGCAGCTCGACGACAAGCTGCGCGCGGACGCCGAGCGTGAACGCAGCGCGAAGCAGGCCGACGAAGAAGCGCGCGCGCGGAAGGCGCAGGAAGCGGCGCGCGCCGAGGAAGAGAAGCGCGCGGCGGAGACTGCGCGTGCGCTCGGGACGGCGGAACGAGCGCGCGTCGACGAACCCAAGCGCCGAGAAAATGCCGGGGACAAGCGTCCGCAGACAGCGCGTGCCTTGACGGCGCAGTCACCTGTTTCGACGGCGCCGCCGTCTGCTAGGACGACAACGTTACCTGCCTCCAGTGCGACGCAATCTTCTCGGACGACGGCGGCACCTGCGCCCGCGCCGCCAGCCGCTGCCCCCGCGCTGGCCCCGGCGACCGCGGTTGAGGCGAGCGCGACGCCATTGTCCGAAACGGTGTCCGCACTAGCCGTCACCACTTCCGCCGAACCCGCCACGGCGAAGGCACCGCGGACGCCGGTCGAACAGCTTGCCGAAGCGGACCGTGCAATCGCCGCGAAGCAATACTCCGACGCACTCGAGATCCTGAAACCGCTCGTAGACGCCGGCAATGCACGCGCACAGGCACGCCTCGGGGAAGCATACGCGGAAGGTCGAGGCGTCACGCGCGACTATGCCGCGGCGCAGAAATGGTACGAGAGGGCGGCACTGCAGGGCGACACCGACGCGCAGCGCAAGCTTGGTGCGATGTACGCAAGCGGGACCGGCGTGGCGCGCAACTACAACCTGGCTTACGTTTGGTACGGAACGGCGGCGCGCCTTGGATCCGATGCCGCCAGGCAGGAACGGGACCAGGCTGCGGCGTCGCTCCAGCCCGCAGAGCGCGAACAAGCGGATCGGCTGATCGAAAGCAATGCGGCTCGGATGACGCGCAACCGCAAATAGCCGTTATCGGCTAACGGCTCGCGGTATTATCACCGCCGCCAACAAAGTCTTTCCGGGCGGGGGGGAAAGCCCGATGGGAGGCAACCCGTGAGATCCGCTTTGTCGACTGAGCTCGTCAGGCGCGCGTGCAGCTTGTTGTGGCTGCTGACGATGACGATCGCTTGCATCGGCTGCGCGAGCCAGGAGAATGTCCGTGACGCGATCGGC
>DASSGI010000082.1:0-11143 GCA_035857655.1 Casimicrobiaceae bacterium
GGATTCTTCTCCGACGCCGGATGCAACGCGAGCGTCGTATCGCCGGTCGCGAATTCGCTCCAGCCCGGTGACGCGAACTTGAGCGTCAAGCCGAGCGTGTCGCGGTAGAAGGAAACAGCGCGATCCATGTCCGCGACGAAATGGATCGCATAGCCGAGCTTGACCGTCATCTCACGTCTCCCTTGTTCGACGCCGGCGCCCTGGCACCCGCGCCGGACTGCTATTGTTGCTCAAGCGGTAACGCTCGCGCGATGGCGGTCGATCCAGTACGCCCAGGCGACGAACAGCCATCCCAGGAGCCCGGCGATCGCAACTGCGCGCGCCGAAGGCGGCGGCCCGATGATGCTCGCCGCGTAGATGACGCCGAGGATCACGACATACATCCAAAGGGACCATCCTCCGATGCGATCGCGCGGACGCGTCGCCGATGCGTACACCCACGCGCCGAGCGCGAGCAGCCCGTACTCGACGGCAAGCGTCGCGGGTACCGAGTACCAGAGCCCGAGTCCCAGCGTGGGTCCGCGAAGCCCGAGTGGCATGTCGGGGCCGTGCGAGATGAAATCGAGCACCCAGTGCGACAGGACGAGTAGCGCGAGCCAGAGCGCGCCGCTGCGATCACGCCGCAACAGGTAATACGCGCCGGCGAGCAGCGCGCCCCAGCAAACGCCGGCGAGGAGACTGTGCGTGTACGGATAGGAGACGAAATCGAGCGGCGACACCGCGGTGATTCCGGGGCGAATCTCGACGGTCTCCCAGCCGAGAAGCAGGAACACCGGCCAGATGCCGTCGACGAGCCACGCGGCGAGCGTCAGCGTGCCGAGCGAAGGCCGCGGCGCGACCTTCTTCGCGGCGAGCGCAACTCCGAAATGTCCGATGAACATGGAGCCCCCGGGCGGCGCCCTCGACGCGTCTCTACGCAGCGCCCTCGGCGAGCTTCAGACGCTGCACCTTGCCGGACGGTCCCTTCGGCAACTCGGCAACGAAGCGGAATGTCTTCGGCGTCTTGTAGCGCCCCAGCTCCGTCAGGCAATGCGCGCGGAGCTCGGCTTCCGTGCACACGCAATCGTGCTTCAACACGACGCACGCGAGGATCTCCTGACCGTAGTCGCGATCGGGAATTCCGACGGCCGCGGCTTCGAGCACCGCAGGATGCTTGAGCAGCGCCTCGTCGATCTCGCGCGGCGCGATGTTCTCGCCGCCCTTGATGATCAGCTCCTTCAGGCGACCGGTGATGAAGTAGAACCCGTCGGCGTCGCGGTAGCCCAGGTCGCCGGTCGCGAGCCAGCCCGCTTCGCGCAGCGTCCGCGCCGTGGCGTCCGGATCCTTGTGGTAGCGCAGCATCACGTTGTCGCCGCGAAGCTCGATCTCGCCCTGCTCGCCCTCCGGAAGCGGCGTGCCGTCGGCGGCGACGACACGCGCCTCGAGACCGAGCGGCTTTCCGGGCGAGCCGAGCCGGCGCTCGCTCGGCGCGAGCGGATTCGCGAACGCGACGGACGCGCATTCGGTGAGTCCCATCGCCTCCAGCACCGAGATCCCGAAGCGCGCCTCGAACGCGCGGTGATGCTCGGGCGGCAGCGGCGCCGATGCGCTGCGCGCGAAGCGGATATTGCGGCACGCTTCGGGCTGCGGTGCAGCGTGGTCGGCGCCGTTGAGCAGGTAGGCGATGATCGTCGGCACGACGTTGAGCCACGTCGGCCGATATGCATCGACGAGCGACCACCACTGCGAAACGCTGAACCGATGCGGCATCACGATGCTGCCACCGGAAACCAGAGGCGAGATCGTCCCGATGCACTGTCCATTCACGTGGTAGAGCGGCAGCGACGAAAGCACGCGGTCGGCGGGCGTGAACTCGTGCGCACGCGTGACCGAGCGGCCGGCATGGATCAGGTTCGCGTGCGACAGCAGCGCGCCCTTCGGCCTGCCCGTCGTACCCGACGTGTACATGAGAAGCGCCGGCGATCGCGGATCGGGCGTTCCCGCGGGCGGCGTTTCGGAGATCCACGGAAGCTTGAGCCCGTCCGGCGACGTCGGCCGCACGACTGCGCGGCTGCCGGCGCGCGCGATGATCGCCTCGACGCGCTCGACGAACTCCGGTGCCGCATAGACGACCCGCGTCTCCGAGTGCGCGATGTTGTATTCGATGATCGCGTCCTGCGCGAGCATGCTGATCGGCGAGACGACGAACCCGCCGTACATCGCGCCCAGGAAGACGCTCGCCGCTGCGACACCGTTCGGCAGCAGGTACGAAACGACTTCGCCGGGCCAAACGCCCAGCGCCGAGAGCTCGGCGCAGAGCGCCTGTGCGGTGACGCGGAGGCCGGCGTACGTGAGCGTCGTCCCCGGCTCGGGCGCGAGCAAGAACGGCGCATCGGGCTGCGCCACCGAATGGCGATCCACCGCGTCGCGGACCGTGCGCATCGCCACGCGATTCGCTACACCCGGTACTTCCGACGGTACTCGGCGAAGAATTCGTCGTCGGTCGGCACGTGAATTCGATCAGCGGCGAGCGGATGGACGACCCGCGTGATATTCAGGAAGTGCCGGTAATTGAGGTTGTCCGAGATCCCGTTGCTGCCCCAGGTTCCGCAGCCCATCGACAGCGAGAACGGCAGCGCGTTGTCGAAGCTGCCGCCGGTTGCGAAGCAGTGCGCCTGGTTGACGATGACGCGGCAGACCGGAAGCGTGAGCCCGAGTTCCAGCGCGCGCTCCGGGTCCGTCGTTTGCAGCCCGATCGAGTGACCGGCGCCCTGGTAGCGCAGCAGCCGCTCGGCGAGCGCCGCCGCGGCTGCGAAGTCGTCGACGCGATAAAGCGCGAGAACCGGCGAGAGCTTCTCGCCGGAGAACGGATGCGCTGGCCCGACGCCTGTTTCGGCGACGATCAGGAACTTCGCTTCGCCGACTTCCGCTCGATCGAGGCCCGCGCGCGCTGCGATCGCGGGTGCGGACTGCGCGATGAACGCCGAGGCGAGCTTGCCGCCGGCGAACATCGTCGCTTCGAGCTTTTTCGCTTCTGCTTCGGCGAGCAGCACGCCGCCTCGCGTCGCGAAAGCCTTGACGATCGCGTCGTAGGCGCCGCCGACTGCGATCACGCTGTTCTCCGACGAGCACGACGTCGCATGATCGAAGATCTTCGAGCTCGCGATCTTCGCGGCGGCGTCGGCAACGTCCGCGGTCTCGTCGACGATGACGGAGACGTTGCCGGCGCCGACGCCGATCGCCGGCGTGCCGCTCGAGTAGGCCGCACGCACATTGGTCTGCGATCCCGTCGCGACCACGAGGTCGACCTCCCGCATCAGCGCAAAGGTGTTCTCGCGCGTGACCGGAGCGGGCAGCTGCAGCACGAGGTCGCGCGGCGCGCCGATGCGGTCGAGCTCTGCGTGAACGAAGGTGAGCAGCAGCGCGAGCGTCGAATGGCCCTTCGGCGAAGGCGCGACGATGATCGCGTTTCGACCTTTGAGCGCGTTCAGGATGTTGTTCGCCGGGGTCGCCGCGGGATTCGTCGACGGCGTGATCGCCGCGACGACGCCCACGGGTCGCGCGATCTCGATCAGGCCGCGCTCGCGTTCCTCGGCGATGACGCCCACCGACTTCGCGCCCCGCAGGTCGCGGAGCAGGCCGAGCGTCTTGCGGTGGTTCTTGGCGATCTTGTCGGCGACGTCGCCGAGCCCGGTCGCGCGAACGGCGTGCTCGGCAAGCGCGCGATTGCGTCCGGGCTCCATGATCGCCCAGGCGGCCGCGGTGACTGCTTCATCGACTCGCGTCTGCGTCCAGGTTTCGAACCCGCGCTGCGCGGTGCGGGCACGAGCGATCAGCGCGCCGACTCCGTTTGCCGCGTCGTTGCCTTTGGCAACGTCGGGAGAAGCCTCTTGCAATTCGGCCATGCGTACCACCTCACTGCGGTCGCGACGGGCGCCGGGGTTTCCGTGTTTCCGCCGCCGAATCGGTCATTTTGCCACGTCGGCAAACCCCCCGTTTCCGCAGAGAACAAAGGAGCGAACAACCCTGATGCGTTCGCGGGCGAAGCCGCCGATTCCTTGCTATCCGGGTGAGGCCGTGCTGCGCCAGGACGCAAGCGACGACGACCTGTTCCTCGTGTTGAGCGGCAAGGTGCAGGTCCGTATCGCCTTGCCGGCAGGTGGGACCGTGACGGTCGACGAAGTCGGACCCGGCGGCGTCGTCGGCGAGATGGCGCTCCTTACCGGGAACGCGCGGACGGCAACGGTCACTGCGCTCGAGCAGGTCGACTACTCGCAGCTCGCACGCGGCGATTTCGAACGCCTTGCGGCCAAGCACCCCGACGCGCTCAACGAATTCCTGCGGAGCATCGTGCCGCGACTGGGTCGCTCGCAAATGATCCAGGCGCTGATTGCGCTGTTCGGCGAACTGGATGCCGTAGCCCTTGCCGATCTCGAGAAAGAGCTCGAATGGGTGCGGCTCCGCGGCGGCGAGACGCTATTCCGTGAGGGGGATCACGGACACGACGTCTACATCGTCGTGAACGGCCGGTTCCGCACATGCGTGACCGATGGCGAGGGCCGTACGCGCGTTCTCGAGGAAGTGGGGCGTGGCGCGGCGGTCGGCGAGCTTGCGCTCCTCACCGGCGAGCCGCGCGCCGCGACGATCGTCGCCGTGCGCGACAGCGACCTGCTCAAGCTCGCGCGGAGCTCGTTCGATACGTGCTCGATCGCCATCCGCGCGCGATGATGCAGATCGCGCGCGCCGCCGCGATTCGGCTGCGTCACTCTGTCCAGCATGCGCCGCGCCCGGTGGCGCCGAACGCGTTCGCGCTGATCCCCGCGAGCCCCGGCGTTCCGCTCGACGCATTCGCGACGCGCCTCGCCGATGCATTGCGTCCGCACGGCACCGTGCTCAAGCTCGGCAGCGCCAACGTTGACCGCCTGCTCGCGAAGCGCGGGATTTCGCAGTGCGCCGATCACGACGTCATCCACGAATCGATCGTCGCCTGGCTGTCGGCGCAGGAGCGCGAGCATCGTTTCGTCGTCCTTCAGGCGGACTCCGAATGGACGCCGTGGACGCGCCGCGTGTTGCGGCAGGCGGACCGCGTGCTGATCGTCGGCGTAAAACTCAGCCTCGCTTCGCCGCCGTCGACTGATACTTCGCGAGATGCCGCGTCGGCAGCGCGAGCGCGTCGCGCCGGAACGGATCACCCAGCTCGCGCGTCACCATCATCTCGAGGATCGTCGTCTTGCCTTCGCGTTGTGCGTTGGCGGCCTCGCGGAGCGCCGGTCCGACATCGGACAACTTGTCGATCGTGAGGCCTTCGGCGCCCATCGCCTTCGCGACTGCCGCCCACGACGGCTGCCTGTCGAGGTTCACGCCGACGAAGCGGTTCGCGTAGAAGTCGACGTGGTTCTTCTTCTCGGCGCCCCATTGGCCGTTGTTGAAGACGACGGCCGTCACCGGGATGTTCTCGCGCACGCATGTCTGGATCTCGCCGAAGCTCATTCCCCACGCCCCGTCGCCGACATAGGCGATCGCCGGACGATCGGGGGCCGCGACCTTCGCGCCGATGATCGTCGGGAATGCGTAGCCGCAATTGCCGAAGCTCATCGCCGCGAACATCGACCGTGGACGATCGAAGCGCAGGTACGAGTTCGACACCGAGCAGATGTTGCCGATGTCCGTCGACACCATCGCCGCGGCGGGCATCGCCTTTTCGAGCTCGCGCAGCATCTGCCGCGGGTGCATGTGCGACGAGCTCCTCGAGACCTCGAGCGACCATGCGTCCTTTTCGTGCGTCCAGCCGTCGAGCTCGGCCTCCCACGCCTTCTTGGTTGCGGCGATCTCGGCAAGCCTCGAATCCTTGTTCGCAGCGCACGCGAGCGACTTGCCGCCAAGCCTCGCGGCGAGCGAGCGTGCAGCGGCTTTCGCGTCACCGCAGATGCCCACACTCACCGGCTTCACGAGCCCGAGCATCTTCGCGTCGGCGTCGATCTGGATGATCTTCGCGTCCTTCGGCCAGTATTCGATCCCGTATTGCGGCAACGTGCCAAAGGGACCGAGCCGCGTTCCGAGCGCGATCACGACATCGGCTTTCGCGATCAGCTTCATCGCCGCCTTGCTGCCCTGGTAGCCGAGCGGCCCGACCCACAGCGGATGCTTTGCGGGGAACGAGTCGTTGTGCAGATAGCTGTTCGCGACCGGCGCCGACAGAAGCTCGGCGAGCGCAATCGCTTCCTTTTCGCCGTCGCCCATGATCACGCCGCCGCCGCAGACGATCACCGGGAACTTCGCGCCGGCGAGAATCGCTGCCGCCTCGTCGAGGCTATTCTCCCCGCCCGCGCCACGCTCGATCGCGATCGGCCGCGGGATCTCGCACTCGATGTCGCCGTAGAAGAAATCGCGCGGAATGTTGAGCTGCGTCGGCCCGAGCTCGAGGTGCGCGCGGTCGAACGCACGGCTCGTGAGCTCAGCCATCCGCGCCTTGTTGTTGACGTGCGCCTGGTACTTCGTGATCTTCGAGAAGATCGGGAGCTGGTCGGTCTCCTGGAAGCCGCCGAGGCCCAGCGTCGCGCTGCCGGTCTCCGGCGTGACGACGACGACCGGAGAGTGCGCCCAGAACGCGGCCGCCGTCGACGTGACGAAATTCGTGATGCCGGGCCCGTTCTGCGCGATGCACACGCCGTGGCGGCCCGAGACGCGCGCATAGCCGTCGGCCATGTGTCCCGCGCCCTGCTCGTGCGCGACCATCACGAAGCGGATGCCGGCGAGCGGGAAGAGGTCCAGCGCATCCATGTATGCGGAGCCGACGATGCCGAAGACGTCCTTGACGCCGTGTGCAACGAGCGTCTCCACGAACGCCTCCGACGGCGTCATCTTCTGCTTGCCGGTGACGGCGAGGTTCTTCTGATCGGTCATCGTGTTCATCTGAATCGTCCTTTCAATCTTTCCTTTAGCGCATGACCTGCGCCGGCTCGACGTACTCGTAGCCGAGCGCTTCGGCGACCGGTTGGCACGTCACCTTTCCGAAGGCGACGTTGAGCCCGTTCTTGAGATGCGGATCGTCGGCAAGCGCCTTCTGCCATCCTTTGCCGGCGAGCGCGAGCACGAAAGGAAGCGTTGCGTTGTTGAGCGCGAACGTCGAGGTCCGCGGCACGCCCCCGGGCATGTTCGCCACGCAGTAGTGCGTGACGCCGTCGACGACGTAGACCGGATCGGCGTGCGTCGTCGGATGCGACGTCTCGAAGCAGCCGCCCTGGTCGATCGCGACATCGACGATCACCGAGCCCGGCTTCATCTTCTTCACGAGCGCCGCGGAGACGAGCTTCGGCGCATTCGCGCCCGGGATCAGCACGCCGCCGATCACGAGATCCGCGGTGGTCACGTGATTCTCGATCGCGTCGTGCGTGGAGAAAACGGTGTTGAGCGGACGGCCGAACTGCCGCCACAGCGCGCGCAGTACGTCGACGTTGCGATCGAGCACCCACACTTCGGCGCCCATGCCGAGCGCGATGTGGCATGCGTGCGATCCGACAACGCCGCCGCCGAGGATCACGACCTTCGCGGGATCGACACCGGGGACGCCGCCCAGCAGAACGCCCAGTCCGCCGTGCGGCTTCTCGAGATAGTACGCGCCCGCCTGCACCGCCATCCGGCCGGCGACTTCCGACATCGGCGCGAGGAGCGGGAGTCCCCCGCTCGTCGACGTTACCGTTTCGTAGGCGATGCAGACTGCGCCGCTCGCAATGAGGTCCTTCGCCTGCTCGGGATCCGGTGCGAGATGCAGATACGTGAACAGGATCTGACCCTTGCGCAGCATCTTTCGCTCGACCGCCTGCGGTTCCTTGACCTTGACGATCATGTCTGCGGTGGCGAACACCTCGGCCGCGGTGCCGACGACCCTGGCTCCGGCCTTGCGGTATGCATCGTCGTCCATCCCGATGCCCTGGCCGGCGTTGTGCTCGACAGTCACTTCGTGTCCGTGCTCGACGGCCTCCCGCACGCTGCCCGGAACGAGGCCGACGCGGTTCTCCAGAACCTTTATTTCCTTGGGAACGCCGATGCGCATGAGAACCTCGGTGGCGGGCTCGAGCGAAGAGTTACGGCAGGCGTCGTTCGCTGCAGTGCAGCGACGAGAAGTCCGCTCGGGAAAGGTGTACGATTATGGATTCATCCTAGCACAACGAAAGTCCCGAAACCGGTCGCTCGCGCACCGCGTTCGGGCATCCGAAGGAGACCGTACATGGGCCACGCCGAACTCGTCATCCAGGACCAGACCACGTCGCGCCGCTTGTCGCTCGACGAGTACTGGCTGCCGTTCACGCCGAACCGCGAATTCAAGGCCGATCCGCAGATGGTCGTCCGCGCCGAAGGCGTGTGGCTGTGGGACGACCGCGGCAACAAGATCATCGACGCATCGTCGGGTCTGTTCTGCGTGAATGCCGGTCATGGCCGCAAGGAGATCGCCGAGGCCGTCGGCAAGCAGCTGCGCGAGCTCGACTTCTGCGCACCGTTCCTGCGTGCGCACCCCAAGCAGTTCGAGCTCGCCACGCGCGTCGCCGAGTTGACGCCCGGCGACCTCAACCGGATCTTCTTCGTGAACTCCGGCTCCGAGTCGGTCGACAGCGCGATGAAGCTCGCGCTCGCCTACCACCAGGCGCGCGGGCAAACCGGCCGCAACATCTTCATCTCTCGCGAGCGCGCGTATCACGGCGTGAATTTCGGCGGCGTTGCGCTCTCGGGCCTCGTCAACAACCGGCGCAAGTTCGGCACCGGATTGCCCGCGGTCGCGCACATGCGTCACACGCACCTCAAGGAGAATTTCTTCACGAAAGGTGAAGCCGCGCAAGGCGCCGAGCTCGCCGAAGATCTGGCGCGCTTCGTCAACCTGTACGGCGCCGAGAACATCGCCGCGTGCTTCGTCGAGCCGATCGCCGGCTCGAGCGGCTGTCTCGTTCCGCCGAAGGGCTATCTGAAGCGCCTGCGCGAGATCTGCGACCAGCACGGCATCCTGCTCGTGTTCGACGAAGTGATCTGCGGCTACGGCCGCACCGGGCAGACCTTTGCCGCGCAGAGCTTCGGCGTGACGCCCGACATCATGACGATGGCGAAGGGCCTCACCAACGGCGCGCAGCCGATGGGCGCTGTCGCGGTGAGCGAGCGTATCCACGACACGATCATGGGCGCCGCGCCCGAGGGTGCGATCGAGTTCTTCCACGGCTACACGTATTCGGGCCATCCCGGTCCGTGCGCCGCGGCCCTCGCGACGCTGGACATTTACAAGAACGACGGGCTCTTCGAGCGCGCACGCGAGCTGTCGCCGTATTTCCTCGACGCGATCTTCTCGCTCAAGGGTATCCCGGTCGTCGCCGACATCCGCGGATACGGAATGTTCGCGGCGATCGACGTGCAACCGGACGGCGCCCCGGGTCGTCGAGGCCAGGTGTTCCAGAAGAAGCTTTTCGCGAACGGCCTCAACCTCAAGACGACTGGCGATTGCGCGATCATCGCGCCGCCGCTGATTGCCGACCGTTCGAATGTCGACCTCATCGCCGACACGCTGCGCAAGACGCTGGCGCAGCTGTGATAACAGCGCACCGGCTGCCGTCAACCGACAACACCCCGGGAGGAGTCATGAGAACAGTCAAATTCACTGTCGCGGTTCTGGCGGCCGCATTCGCGATCGCGCTGCCGGCCCACGCGCAGCAGAAGGAGGTCACGATCGGGTACCAGGACATGGTCGTCCCGTACCGTGTCGCGCAAGAGGCGAAGGAGATCGAGAAGGTCACCGGCTACAAGGTGAACTGGAAGCAGTTCGGCGGCGGCGGCGAAGTCATCAAGGCGATGGCGTCGGGCGCCGTGCAGATCGGCGAAGTCGGCTCCGCGGGGATCGCCGCAGCGGTCTCGCGTGGCGAGCCCTACCAGCTGTTCTGGATTCTCGATGACATCGGCAGCGCGGAAGCGTTGGTCGCGAAGAACGGTTCGGGGATCAACTCGGTCGCCGATCTCAAGGGCAAGAAGATCGCGATGCCATTCAACTCGACGACGCACTTCCACACGATGGTCGCGCTCGAGCAGGCGAAGGTGAACCCTGCCGACGTGCAGATCCTCAACATGCGGCCGCCCGAAGTGCGCGCGGCGTGGCAGCGCGGGGACATCCAGGCGACGTTCATCTGGGACCCCGTGCTCGCCGAAGTCAAGAAGGACGGCAAGGTGATCATTACGTCCGGCAAGATTTCGGCCGAGACGGGCAAGGCGACGTTCGACGGCTACATCGTCAACAAGGACTGGGCGGCGGCGAACAAGGACTTCATGGTGAAGTTCGTGAAGGTGCTCGCCGCATCCGACGCGAAGTACCGCGACAACAAGGCGAAATGGACCGCGGACTCGCCGGAGGTCAAGGCCGTTGCCAAGTGGTCCGGCGCAAAGCCCGAGGACGTGCCTGCAGGCATGGCGCTTTATGCGTTCCCGACGCTCGCCGATCAGAATTCGAAGTGGCTGGGCGGCGGCGCGAACAGCACCGCGGCCAAGGCGCTCGCCGCGACGGCGACGTTCCAGCTTTCGCAGAAGCAGATCGAGAAGACGCTGCCCGACTATTCGACGGCGATCAACGCGAGCTTCGCCGCCGAGGCGGCGAAGTAGCGACACCTGGCAAAGCTCGAAGTCCGCGACCTCTCCGTCAACTACGTCGGCGCGCGCGGCGGGTCGACGCTCGCGTTGTCGAACGTCGACCTCGCGCTGAATCCGGGCGACTTCGTCGTCGCGCTCGGAGCGTCGGGTTGCGGCAAGACGACGCTGCTGTCGTGCATCGCCGGATTCATGCAGCCCTCGGCAGGCGAGATCGTGCTCGACGGCAGCGCTGTTGCGGGCCCCGGGGCGGACCGCGGCGTCGTCTTCCAGAAGCACGCGCTGATGCCGTGGCTCGACGTCGCGGAGAACGTCGAGTTCGGATTGCGAATGCGCGGGATGGGCAAGGCCGCGCGCCGCGCGATCGCACTCGAGAAGCTGCGCCTCGTCTGACTCGAGAAGTTCGCGACGGCACCCGTCTACCAGATCTCGGGCGGCATGCAGCAGCGCGTGGGGCTCGCGCGCGCGCTGGCGAGCGACCCCGAGGTGATGCTGATGGACGAGCCGCTCGGCGCGCTCGACGCGCTCACCCGCGAGCAGATCCAGGAGCTGA
>DASSGI010000083.1:0-9079 GCA_035857655.1 Casimicrobiaceae bacterium
CCTGCACATGGAGGACAGCCTGCGCGAGCGGGTGGTCGGACAGGAGGAGGCGGTCGTCGCGGTCAGTCAGGCGGTCCGTCGCGCCCGCGCCGGGCTTTCCGATCCGAACCGGCCGACCGGCTCGTTCCTGTTCATGGGGCCCACGGGCGTGGGCAAGACGGAGCTTTCGAAGGCGCTCGCGGCATTCCTCTTCGATTCGGAGGACGCGCTGGTGCGCATCGACATGTCGGAGTACATGGAGAAGCACTCGGTGGCGCGGCTGATCGGCGCGCCGCCGGGGTACGTCGGGTACGAGGAGGGCGGACGGCTGACCGAGGCCGTGCGCCGGCGTCCCTACGCGGTCGTCCTGTTCGACGAGATCGAGAAGGCGCACCCCGACGTCTTCAACGTGCTCCTGCAGGTGCTCGACGACGGGCGGCTCACCGACGGCCAGGGGCGCACGGTGAACTTCAAGAACACCGTGCTCATCATGACCTCGAACCTCGGCAGCCAGATGATCCAGCAGATGGCGGGCCAGGACTACCAGGTCGTGAAGCTCGCGGTGCTGGGCGAGGTGAAGTCGCATTTCCGGCCGGAGTTCATCAACCGCATCGACGAGATCGTGGTGTTCCACGCGCTCGACGAGAAGAACATCGCGTCCATCGCGCGCGTGCAGCTGAAGCAGCTGGAGCGGCGCATCGATGCGATGGACATGTCGATCCGCGTCTCCGACGCGGCGGTGGCGGAGCTCGCGAAGGCGGGGTTCGATCCGGTCTACGGCGCGCGGCCGTTGAAGCGCGCGATCCAGCAGCAGATCGAGAATCCGCTCGCGAAGGAAATTCTGGGCGGCCGCTACGTGGCCGGCGACACGGTCAAGGTCGGCGCGACCGGCGGCGCGATCACGTTCGCGAAGGGCTGATCGCGCTGCCAGCGCACCTCGGGTCTTGCGCCGTCGGCGAAACCCGAGGTGCGGACTGCCTCAGTAGCGCGGTACGAAGCGGTTTGGCGATTCGGCTGCTGCGCCGAACGAACGCAGCCAGTTGCCGATCCGCGCATGTGCCGCCGGTTCGCGCGTGGGAACGTGCACCTCGTCGATCGGGCGACCCATCACGCAGACCGTCGCGCGCCCTTGCGCCTCGACGAGCGTCAATCCGCCACGGTCGATCGTGAACGCGTCGCCCGCCTCGAGCACGATGTCTCGCGTGTCGTTCTCGAGCGTGATCCACAGCGTGCCGCGCGTCACGCGCAGCATGGTTCCCCGCGCGCCGTCGAGCTTGACGAGCTCGTCGGGGGCAAGCTCCCAGACCTTCGTGTATCCGTCGCATACCATGGTCAACCTCCATCTTCATGCGTAGAATGCATCCGAAGCCGGTGCCGCCGCTGCAGCGCTCTTCCCCGGAGCCGGCGCGGTGTTGCAGCGCCTGAGGCGTAGTGTGGCGCCGCCGGGCACGGCGCTCAAACGGTCATTCGGAATGCGTTGCATGAGGTGGATGCATGCATGAAACCCTGCGCCGGCTGCCGTCGCTCGATTTCCTCAAGGGCTTCGAGGCCGCCGCGCGGCACTTGTCGTTCACGCGCGCCGCACAGGAGCTCTTCCTCACGCAGTCGGCGCTCTCCCGCCAGGTGCAGGCGCTCGAAGAGGCGCTCGGCGTGCCGCTTTTCGTGCGGCGCCACCGCGCGCTGGCGCTCACTGCTGCGGGTGCGGCGTTTCATCGCGACGTGGCCGCGATGCTCGGCGCGCTGATCTCCGCCGCCGATGCCGCACGCGGCGTCCATCGCACGCCGGGGCTCGCGCTGTCGACGACTGTCTCGTTCGCGTCGCTGTGGATCATCCCGCGGCTTCCCGCGTTTCGCGCGCGTCATCCCGACGTCGAGGTCTACGTGTCGGCCGACGATCGCCTCGTCGACCTCGGGCGCGGCGACGTCGACGTCGCGGTTCGCTACATGGCCGACGCGAATGCGCCGGAAGGCGGCATCCGTCTCTTCGGCGAGCGCATGTTCCCGGTCGTCGCACCGAAGCTTCTCGAGCGCCGGGACTTCCCGCTGGCGAAGCCCGCCGACCTTGCGCACCACGTGCTGCTGCACCTGGACGACCCCGACGGCCGCATGCCCTGGCTCGATTGGACGATGTGGCTCACATCGAACGGACTGCCGGGGTTGAAGCCCGCAGGGTCGCTGCGATTCAAGCTCTACGACCAGCTGATCCAGGCGACGGTCGGCGGACAAGGCGTCGCGCTCGGACGCGTCCCGTTGATCGGCGAGTATTTGCGCGATGGGCGACTCGTTGCGCCGTTTCCGAAGCGATACGAATCGGCGAGCGGCTACTACGCCGTCGCCGCACCGCACGCTAGCGCGCGGCCCGATGTCAAAGCCTTCATCGACTGGCTGCGCGACGAAGCCGCGACTGCGACGAAACGCGCGCCTCTCGAAGAGCCTGCGGCGAACGCTCAGCGCAAGTCCGGCAAGCGCCTCGGGAAAGTGAAAGCCGCGCGATGACCCCGGAGCGTCCAGCGCCGCGGCACGAGGGCATCGCGCCGTCGCCGTGGATATTGCGCCATGCTCATCTCGTTCCGCGCGAGGCGCGCGTGCTCGATCTGGCCTGCGGGTCCGGGCGGCATGCGCGGCTCTTTGCGCAGCGCGGAGCGCGGGTTCTCGCTGTCGACCGCGATGCCGATGCGCTCGCGACGCTCGACGGCGTCGCGGGAATCGAGACGCGCATGATCGACCTCGAGGGTTCCGTTTGGCCGTTCGCGAATGAGCGTTTCGACGCGATCGTCGTCACGAACTATCTGCATCGGCCTTTCCTGGCCGATGTCGTCGCAGCGGTCGCCGACGCCGGGACGCTCCTCTACGAGACGTTCGCGCTGGGCAACGAAGCGTACGGGCGGCCGTCGAATCCCGCGTTCCTGCTCGAGCCTGGCGAGCTCCTCGCCGCTGTCGGCGGGCAACTGGTCGTCGTCGAATTTGCGCAAGGGACGGTCGTCGACAATGGTCGCCGAGCCGTTGTTCAGCGAATCGCCGCTGTCGGGCTGAAGCGACACTGGCCGCCGCCGCTTGCGGCCGGCGCCTGAAGCTCTTCCATGAGCTCGCACCTTCGGGAGACCTTGCGCCGGCGAATAAGGTAAAATCGCGCCTTTATTTATTCGCTGACTCCCATGCTCACCGGCAGTCTCGTCGCGATCGCGACGCCAATGCACACCGGCGGTGCGCTCAATCTTCCTGCGCTGGGCAGGCTGATCGACTTCCACGTCGAGAACGGTACCGCCGGCATCGTGATCGTCGGCACCACCGGCGAATCACCGACCGTGGATGTCGACGAGCACTGCTCGCTGATCAAAGCGGCCGTCGAGTTCGCGCGCGGCCGCGTTCCGGTCATCGCGGATACGGGCGGCAATGCGACGTCCGAGGCGATCGCGCTCACCGAATTCGCGAAGAAGGCCGGCGCGCAGAGCGGACTGTCGGTCGTCCCGTACTACAACAAGCCGACGCAGGAAGGTCTCTACCGGCATTTCCGCACGATCGCCGAAGCTGTCGACCTGCCGCTGCTGCTCTACAACGTCCCGAGCCGGACGATCGCCGATCTCTCGAACGAGACGATCCTGCGCCTTGCGCAGGTGCCGGGAATCATCGGCATCAAGGAAGCCTCGGGCGACATGGGCCGCGACGCCGAGCTCATGAAGGCATTGCGCGCCGAACGCCGCGACAATTTCGCGGTCTACAGCGGCGACGACCTGACGGCGCTCTCGCTGATGCTCCTCGGCGGTCACGGCGTGATCTCTGTCACGGCGAACGTCGCACCGAAGCTGATGGCCGAGATGTGCCGCGCGGCGCTCCAAGGCGACCTGCAGACGGCGCGCGCGCGCAACGATCGGCTGCTGCCTCTTCACCGCAAGCTCTTCGTCGAGGCGAATCCGATCCCTCTGAAATGGGCGCTCGCGCAAATGGGGCTCGCCGAAAACGTGCTGCGGTTGCCGCTGGTGCCGCTGTCGGAGCAATACTGCACAGCAGTCCGCGACGCGCTGCGCGAGGCGGGCTGTCTCGGATAGAAAGGCGCTCGTTGCATGGTTGATACGAAGTTCCGGCGGCTGGCACGCACCCTGGCCATTGCAGCCTTGTCGTTCGGCATCGCCGGCTGCGCGTCCGATCAGTTCACGAAGAAGATCGACTACAAGTCCGCGCAAACCGCACCGCAGCTCGAGCTGCCGCCCGACCTCAGCACGCCGCAGTACGACGACCGCTACTCGGTGACGACGGCATCCGGGCTCGCGGCCGCGCAGGGCACGCGTCCCAAGGGTCCCGAGACGATCGCCCCCGACGCGAACACCGAGGCGCGGATCGCGCGCGCGGGCACGCAGCGGTGGCTCGTCGTCAAGACCACCCCCGAGATCGCGTGGAACACGACCAAGCAGTTCTGGACCAGCACGGGTTTCGTGCTTGCCGTCGATCAGCCCACGGTCGGCATCATGGAAACCGACTGGGCCGAAAACCGCGCCGACGTCCCGAACAACTGGATGTCGAACACGTTCGGCAAGTATGTCGACATCTTCGGCGAGACGTACCGCCGCGACAAATTCCGTACGCGAATCGAGCGCGGCAACGACCCCGGCACCGTCGACATCTACATTTCGCACCGCGGCTCCGAGCAGGTTCCGACCGCGACGGTCGACCGCGTTTCGCCCGCAGGCTGGACGTGGGCGGTGATGCCTCCCGATCCCGGTCTCGAGGCCGAAATGCTCTCGCGCCTGATGCAGCGCTTCGGGGTTCCGGACGCGCAGGCGACGGCTGCCGTCCAGGCAGCGGCGGCGAGCGCCCCCGAGCGTGCACGCCTCGAAAAGATGCCCAACGGTACGAGCCAGCTCATCGTCGACGACAACTTCGACCGCGCGTGGCGGCGCGTAGGGCTCGCGCTCGACCGTGTCGGGTTCACCGTCGTCGACCGCGACCGCTCGAAGGGCACGTACTTCGTTCGTTATTCGAATCCGGAATCCGACGGATCCAAGGGGAAGAAGGGCTTCCTCGACTCGCTGATGTTCTGGAAGGACAAGGACGAGAAGCCCGAGCAGTACCGCATCACCGTCGCGCAGGCCGACCCCAACAGCCTCGTGACGGTGCAGGACCCGAACGGCGCGCCGGACAAGAGTCAGAACGGCGAGAAGATTCTCGCGCTCCTCAAGGACCAACTGAAGTAGTCGCGCGGCGCGAGAGGATGCGCTTCGCGTCACTTGGCAGCGGCAGCGACGGGAACGGACTCGTCGTCGAGGCCGAAGGCACCTGCGTCCTCGTCGATTGCGGCTTCGGCGTCAAGGACACAGTGACCCGCCTCGCGCGCCTGGGCCTCGAGCCCTCTTCGCTCACTGCGATCCTCGTCACTCACGAGCATGCCGACCATATCGGCGGAGTGCCGGCCTTTGCGGGAAAATACGAGATTCCCGTCTGGGCGACGTTCGGAACGCTCGCCGAGGTGTCGTGGCGCTTCGAAGGAATGAGCCGTATCTACGGATTCGACAGTCACGACCATTTCGCGATTGGCGCGCTGGAAGTCACGCCGGTTGCGGTGCCCCACGATGCGCGCGAGCCCGTGCAGTTCGTGATCGGCGACGGCGCGCGGCGCGTGGGCGTGCTGACCGACCTCGGCGTGTCCACGGCTCACGTCGAAGCGAGCCTGTCCGGTTGCGACGCGCTCGTACTCGAATGCAACCACGATCTCGAGATGCTGGCGCGCGGCGATTATCCGTATTCGCTCAAGCAGCGGATCGCCGGGCGTCTTGGTCATCTGCACAACGAGGCCGCGGCAGCGATTCTCGCGCGGATCGACACGTCGCACCTGACGCACATCGTCGCCGCGCATTTGTCGCGCGACAACAACACGCCGGAGCTCGCGCGCGGGGCGCTCGCTTCGGCACTTGGTTGCACGCTCGACTGGATCGGCGTCGCCGATCAGACGAGCGGCTTCGGCTGGCGCGGGCTCTGACCCGGCAACGTTGACAACACGAGAGGACAGCGATGGAAAAGCGGCAGGAGCTCTACAAAGGCAAGGCGAAGACCGTCTATTCGACCGACGATTCGCGGTACCTCGTCATGCACTATCGGAACGACGTCTCCGCCTTCGACGGCGCGAAGCTCGCCCAGCTCGACAAGAAGGGCGAGACGAACAACAAGATCAACGCCTACGTGATGGAGAGGCTGGCCGCCGCCGGAATTCAGACGCACTTCGTGCGCGTGCTGAACGCGCAGGATTCGCTGGTGAAGGCGCTGAAGATGATTCCGGTCGAGTGCGTCGTCCGCAACATCTGCGCGGGCTCCATGGCGAAGCGCTACGGAATCGCCGAGGGAACGCGGCTTCCCGAGCCGATCTTCGAATTCTTCTACAAGAGCGACGCGCTGCACGACCCGTTATGCAACGACGACCACGTACGCATTCTCGGGTGGGCGGCAGGCGACGATGTCGCGCAGATGCGCTCGCTCACGCACAAGGTTAACGCCGTGCTGAAGCCGATGTTCGCGAAAGGCGGGATGGATCTCGTCGATTACAAGCTCGAGTTCGGGCATGCAGTCGACGACCCTAAGGGGCCGCTCCTGCTGGGCGACGAATTCACGCCGGACGGATGCCGGCTATGGGACGCGAAGACCGGCGAGAAGCTCGACAAGGATCGCTTCCGCCGCGACCTGGGCGGCGTGATCGAGCACTACCGCGAGGTCGCGGAGAGGATCGGCGCGCCGCTGTAGCTTGTGGCGCGGTCCGAACGCGCTCCCGCGGCTGCGGACTTAGGCTTTGCATGCGTCCGCATCCGCGCACGCGCATTCGGACCGCCGCATGCGTCCGCATCCCGAGCACGCGCATTCGGACCGCGCGGGTGACCGCGACCCCAAGAGAGGCGTCGCGTTGCCCTCGCCTTGAATGCGACAGCGTGTCGGCTACAAGTCGGCACGCAGGCGAAGCCGGCGGCAGGGCACGTCGCTCTTCATACGCCTCCGCGTTTGTGCCGGCTACGACAGATCGGTCGCTGCGCGATGAAGGTCGCCGCGCTCGCCGCCTCGCTTGGCCACAGCCAGTGTCCGGTGGTACGAGGTTTGCTGGGGCGGTCGTATGTCGACCAGTTCGCCTGCCCTCAATTCCCTGGAACTCGAGGCTGGGGACCCGCCTTCGCCCGTCGCCGGCAACGCGAGCGTGCCCGCGGCACCGACTGCCCCCACTGCGCCGCGCGAAGGGATCCGCGAAATCGGGACCGGCGACCGGTGGCTCGAGGCGGCACACCGGGAGTACGAGTCCGGCAGGATCGATCGGCCACTCTGGGAGCGTCTTCTTGCCCAATCCGGAAACAACGAAGAACAAGCGAAGATCGAGTATTTGCAAACCCGCGCAATGGCGCTGCGGATCGAGAGGCGCGACAGACGAGCGGCGAGGAAGCAAAGACGCGCCCGACATGCGGCGCAAGATTCTGCCAATAGTCCGCCGTCGGAAACCGTCCGCAAAGGCTGCATCGGCGCGAGACCGCGCCTCATGCGCCTGCTGGGTTTCGCCACGGTCGGTATGCTCGCACTCGTCGGGGCCATCGTCTGGTTCCGGGTGATGGGCCACGAAGCGGCTGGCATGGCGCAGCCGGGCATTGCGCCCAAGGCGTCTCGTTCCGGCCCGGAGCGACCAACGCAAGCTACGAAAGCCACCGCAGCCTCCGTGGGCGCGAGCCGTGCGACGGAGCCTGGCGACGCGAACGAGAGCCTCCCAGCCCAGATTGCCAAGTTACGCGAGGCGGAAAACTGGAACGTTCTGGTGCTCTACGCGAACGATTGGACGCGCAAGGAGCCGAACAACGTGAACGCGTGGATCCAGCTCAGCGTCGGATACAACAACCTGCGCCAATTCGGCGAGGCGTTCGAGACGGCGGCGAAAGCAGTGCAGGTCGCCCCCGGCGATCCACAGGCCTGGCGCAATCTCGGCTACTCGAACCTGCCGCTAGGCCAGACGGAAGACGCGCTGCGTGCGTTCGAGCAAGCCGTCGCGCTCAACGGCCAGGATGTACCCAGCCTCGTGCAAGTCGGAAGGCTGAACGCACAACTCGGACGCCTGCCGCAAGCGAAAGCGGCGTTCGACAAAGCGTTGCTTGCAAGTCCGAATGATTCGGACGCGTTGTGCGGACAGGCTTTTGTTGCCCGTCAACAAGGACGGTCGAAGGACGCGGATGCGATTGCAAGCATGTTGCAGGGGCTCGGGCGCCCGTGCCGTGAAACGCAAGAGGGCGAGAGCGTTACCGTTGTGCCGATGCATTCGATGGCAGCTATTCAGCCACGTACCGCCACGGATCGGCCGGGCTCGCTCGCTGCCAAACGGTAAAGAACGGAAATACCGTCGGCGCGTTCGGGACCGGGGGCGGCGCCGTTTCGCGGATCAACCCGATCGTGACGCCCAGATCTCCGCTCGACGCGACGATCACGCGGTCGGGCGCCCAGACGAGTGTGCTCGGCTCCTCGGGTTTCGCGTCGGAGACGACGAGACCGATCGCTTGGGCTCCGATGACGAACGCCGCATCCTTCGCGCCGCCCATGTTCATCGCGTCGGGACGTCCGTAGCGCGCGAATGCGACGCCGAGCCCGATCACCTTGGCATTGTCGGAGAATGCGCGCTCGGTCGCGTCGAGACTCGAGCGATAGCTCGCGATGAGCGAGGTGTCGGTCGACGGCGCAAGCATGCGCGCGGGAAGCGATGGCGCGACCGGCGCAAGCGATACCTGGCCCGCGGGACGCAGCCGCCGGCGATAGGCTGCTACGCGCCAGCCTTCCGGACGCTTGACCCAGTAGGAAAGATACTTCGCGGGTGTCGTCGTGTTGTCGGGCTTGACGATCGTCATGTAGCCCCACGTGTAGCCCTGCAGCCCGTCGGCCGAGATTCCGCCGCGCACCGGAACCCATTCGGCTCGCGATTTTGCGTTGTCGGGAACTGCGCGAAGCGCCGCGACCGCTTCGTCGGCGCTGGTCGAGAACTTGCCGCCCGGGATCGCCATCGCGACGTCGGTCGCGAACATCGCAGAGATCCCCGAAACGAGATCGCTCTTCGCGCTCGCTTCCGAATAGGCGTGATCGATTGCGAGGAGCTCGTCCATCG
>DASSGI010000084.1:0-4400 GCA_035857655.1 Casimicrobiaceae bacterium
ATCGTGCGCGACGGCGAGGTCATCATCGTCGACGAATTCACCGGCCGCACGTTGCCGGGCCGGCGCTGGTCCGACGGCCTGCACCAGGCAGTCGAGGCGAAAGAGGGCGTCCCCATTCAGCGCGAGAACCAGACGCTCGCGTCGATCACGTTCCAGAACTATTTCCGGATGTACGGGAAGCTCGCCGGAATGACGGGCACCGCCGACACGGAGGCGTTCGAGTTCCAGCAGATCTATCACCTCGAGACCGTGGTGATCCCGACGCACATGGCGATGGTCCGCAAGGACGAGAACGACCAGGTGTACCGGACGCTCGCCGAAAAGGTCACCGCGATCGTCGCCGACATCAAGGACTGTCACGAGCGCAAGCAGCCGGTGCTCGTCGGCACCACGTCGATCGAGAATTCCGAAATGCTCTCCGGCTATCTCGTCAAGGAGAAGCTCCCGCACGAAGTGCTCAACGCGAAGCAGCATGCGCGCGAGGCCGAGATCGTCGCGCAGGCGGGCCGTCCGGGCGCGATCACGATCGCGACGAACATGGCCGGTCGCGGCACCGACATCGTGCTGGGCGGCGCGATCGAGCCGCAGATCCTGAAGCTGCGCGAGGACGAAGCGCTGGCGCCCGGGGACAAGGACGCGCAGATCGAGAAGATGCGCGGCGAGTGGCAGGTGCGCCACGACGGGGTGATCGCCGCCGGCGGCCTCCACATCGTCGGCACCGAGCGCCACGAATCGCGCCGGATCGACAATCAGCTGCGCGGTCGCGCAGGCCGTCAGGGCGACCCCGGTTCGTCGCGCTTCTACCTGTCGCTCGAAGACCCGCTGCTGCGAATCTTCGGCGGCGAGCGGCTCGGCACGATCATGCAGAAGCTCAAGATGCCCGAGGGCGAGCCGATCGAGCACCCGATCGTCAATCGCTCGATCGCGAAGGCGCAGAACCGCGTCGAGACGCGCAACTTCGACATCCGGAAGCAGCTGCTCGAGTACGACGACGTTGCGAACGACCAGCGGCGCGTGATCTATCAGCAAAGAAACGAGCTCCTCGAATCGGGCGATATCGCCGACACCGTGCGCAGCATGATCGGCGGCCTGATCGACGAGACGGTGCGGCGCTACATCCCGCCGGAATCGGTGGAGGAGCAGTGGGACATTCCGGGGCTCGAGGCGGCGCTCGCCTCCGAGTTCCAGATGCAGTCGCCGGTCGGCGAGTGGTTGAAGAACGACCCGGAGGTCACCGACGACAAGATTCGCCAGCAGCTGACCGAAGCGGCGCTTGCGCAGTATGCGAGCAAGGAAGCGCAGGTCAGCCCCGAGCTCATGCGCCAGTTCGAGCGCAGCCTCATGCTGCAGACGCTCGATCAGCACTGGCGCGATCACCTTGCGAACCTCGATCACCTGCGCCAGGGAATCCACCTGCGCGGCTACGCGCAGAAGAATCCGAAGCAGGAATACAAGCGCGAAGCGTTCGAGCTCTTCTCCGACATGCTCGACCGCATCAAGCAGGACGTCGTTCGCGTCGTCCTCACCGTGCAGGTGCGCACGCCCGAGGACGTCCACGCTGTCGAAGAGAAGCCGGCGATGTCGAACGTCAGGTACCAGCACGCCGACTACGACGAAGCGCTCGCCGAAGCCACCGCCGATGCATCGTCGGGCGGGGTCACCGCGGCGGGGGGCGCAGCCGAAGCGGTTGCGGCGGTCGCCACTGCGCCGTTCGTGCGCGTTGGCGAGAAGGTCGGCCGCAACGATCCGTGCCCGTGCGGGTCGGGCAAGAAATACAAGCACTGTCACGGTCGTCTCACCTGAAAAGTAGGGTCAGAGACGACTTTTTCGGCAGCGGTTACGACCAAAGTTAGCGTCTCCAAAAGTCGTCTCTGACCCTACTTTTCCATGCCCGTCCGCTACACGCCGCCGCGCCCCGAAGATCTGCTGCCAGTACAGGGCGCTCGCATCGGAACGGCTGCCGCGCAGATCAAGAACTGGCAGCGCGACGATCTGCTGCTCGCCGCCTTCGACGCGGGAACGGTCGCAGCCGGCGTCTTCACGCAGAACCGATTCGCAGCAGCGCCGGTCACGGTGTGCCGCCGGCATCTCGCCGGAGCGGGCGAAGTCCGCGCGCTGATCGTCAACGCAGGTAACGCGAATGCCGGCACCGGCGATGCCGGCATCGCAGCGAGCGAAGCGACGTGCGCGGCGGTCGCCTCGATCCTCGACTGTGCGCCGGCGCAGGTCCTTCCTTTCTCCACCGGCGTCATCATGGAGCTGCTGCCCGTCGACAAGATCGTAGGCGCGCTGCCCGCCGCGCGCGGCGCGCTCGCGCCCGACCACTGGTTCGCCGCAGCATCGGCGATCATGACCACGGACACCGTGCCGAAAGGCGCCTCGCGGCGCGTCACCGTTGACGGTGCGGCGATCACCGCTACCGGCATCGCAAAGGGTGCCGGGATGATTCATCCGAACATGGCGACGATGCTCTCGTTCATCGCGACCGACGCGCCGATCGCCGTCGGCGTGCTGCGCGAGCTGACGCGCGAGATCGCCGACGTGTCGTTCAACTGCGCGACCGTCGACGGCGACACATCGACCAACGACAGCTTCGTGATCGTCGCCACCGGAAGGGCGCCGATCGCGCCGATCGCGCGCTCCGATGACCGGCGACTCGCGCGGGTTCGCGCCGCGCTGGCCGAAGTGGCCATCGCGCTCGCGCAGGCGATCGTCCGCGACGGCGAAGGCGCGACGAAGTTCATCACGATTCGCGTCGAGGGCGGACGCGATGTCGCCGAATGTCGGCAAACTGCGCTCGCGATCGCGCATTCGCCGCTCGTGAAGACGGCGTTCTTCGCGTCCGATCCGAACCTCGGACGGATCGTCTGCGCGATCGGCAACGGGGCCGCGCCCGACCAGGATACCGCGCGCGTTTCGTTCTGGCTCGACGACGTGCAGGTCGTCGCGAACGGCGCGCGCGCGACATCGTATACCGAGGGCGCGGGCCAGCGCGTGATGAAGAACGACGAAATCACGGTCCGCGTGGCGCTTGGCCGCGGCGATGCGGCGGCGACCGTCTGGACTTGCGATTTCTCGCACGATTACGTCAGCATCAACGCCGACTACCGGAGCTGATTTGGTTTCGGCGGCCGAACTCGGCGAGCTCTTCGCCCGCCTCGAAAGGATCCTCGACCGCGTCGAAGGGATCCTTCCGCCGTCGGCGCCGTCCCCCGACTGGAGCGCCACGGCGTTTCGCTGGCGCCGGCGCGCGGGCCGCGGATACCTGCAGGTCGTCGCGCATCCGCATGCGATCCGCCTCGACGATCTCGTCGCCGTCGACGAGCAGAAGCGCGCGATCGACGCGAACACGAGGCAGTTCGTCTCGGGACTTCCGGCGAACAACGTGCTGCTCACCGGATCGCGCGGCACCGGCAAGTCGTCGCTGATCAAGGCGATGCTCGTCAAGTACGCGGCGAAGGGCTTGCGCCTGATCGAGGTCGACAAGGCGGATCTCGTAGAGCTTCCCGATATCGCCGATATCGTCGCCGGGCGGCGCGAGCGCTTCATCGTCTATTGCGACGACCTCACGTTCGACGCCGGAGAGCGGGGCTACAAGGCGTTGAAGGTAATGCTCGACGGAACGATCGCCGCGCCGTCGGCGAACATGCTGATCTACGCGACGTCGAATCGCCGCCATCTGATGCCGGAGTATTTCAGCGAGAACCTCGAAGCGACACACGTCGGCGGCGAGGTCCATCCCGGCGAGTCGGTCGAAGAGAAGATATCGCTGTCCGAGCGCTTCGGTTTGTGGATCACGTTCTATCCGTTCAGCCAGGACGATTACCTCGCTGCCGCGGCGTCGTGGCTCGCTGCGTTCGGCGTCGCCGCGCCCAAATCGGCGCGTGAAGTCGAAGCGCGCAACCGGGAGGCGGTGCAATACGCGTTGCAACGAGGCTCTCGCAGCGGTCGCGTCGCATGGCAGTTCGCGAAGGGCTACGCGGGCGCCCACGGGCTGCGAGGGAAGCGCAGCGCGTGAGCGATTCGCTCGTCCCGGTCGCCGCGGCGGTGATCGTCGCGCCGGACGGCCGCGTGCTGCTCGCCCAGCGGCCACCCGGAAAAGCGTACGCCGGCTATTGGGAATTCCCGGGCGGGAAGATCGAGCCCGGCGAGTCAGCGCGCGCTGCGCTCGGGCGCGAACTGCGCGAAGAGCTCGGCATCGTCGTTCATCATGCGGCGCCGTGGCTCGTTCAGCGCTATCGCTATCCGCACGCGCACGTCGAGCTCCACTTCTTTCGCGTCTTCGAATGGGAGGGCGAGCCCGTCGGTCACGACGGCCAGGCGTTCGCATGGCAGATCCCCGGGCGCTTCGACGTTCTGCCGCTGCTCCCAGCGAATACGTTCGTCATGCGCGCGCTGCT
>DASSGI010000085.1:0-11341 GCA_035857655.1 Casimicrobiaceae bacterium
ACGTCGCCGTCGTGATGCGCGATCGCATCGTGTCGGGAATGGAAGAAGCGTTCGCGCTGGTCCGCAGCGAGCAGGGGCGTCTCCCGCGCGCGGTCAACTTCATCTCCGGCCCCTCGCGCACCGGCGACATCGAGCAGACGATCGTGCTGGGCGCGCACGGACCGTTTCGCGTTCATATTCTCGTTCTCGGGTGACCCGCGCGAGGCGGTCGCCGTGACGACGTCACGATGCTCCGCCTCGTCATCGCGCTCGCGCTCGCTGCGAGCACCGCTGTAGCTGCTGCCGACATGGCAACTCCGCAGACGGAAGACGATCCGTATCTCTGGCTCGAGGACATCGAGGGTGAACGCGCGCTCGATTGGGTCCGTGCGCGCAACGCTGATACGGCGAAGGTCCTGGAGAGCGGCGAATTCGGCGCACTCGAGAGGCGGTTGCTCGACATTCTCGATTCCGATGCGCGAATTCCCTACGTCCTGAAGCTGGGCGCGTGGTACTACAACTTTTGGAAAGACGCGAAGAACCCGCGGGGCCTCTGGCGGCGCACGACACTCGACGAGTACCGCAAGCCGCAACCGGCGTGGGAAACCGTGCTCGATCTCGATGCGCTTGGCGCCACCGAGCACGAGAACTGGGTCTGGCAGGGCGCGGATTGCCTGAAGCCGGCATACAGGCGGTGTCTCGTCTCGCTATCGCGCGGCGGCGCCGACGCGAGTGTCGTACGGGAATTCGATCTCGCGGCCAAAACGTTCGTCGCCGGCGGATTCACCGTTGTCGAGGCAAAGACCACCTGCACCTGGCTCGACGACGATACGGTCTACATCGCAACCGACTTCGGTCCCGGCTCGATGACGAGCTCCGGGTACCCGCGCATCGTGAAGGTCTGGAAGCGGGGAACACGTCTCGAGACGGCCGAAACGCTGTTCGAGGCGAAGAGCGACGACGTCGCCGCGTACGGCTTGCGCGACCACACGAAGGGCTACGAGCGCGACTTCGTCGTGCGTCTGATCACTTTCTACACGAACGAGATGTTCGTCCGTCGCAATGGCAAGCTCGTCCGGATCGACAAGCCCGACAGCGCGAAGGCGACGGTTCACCGCGATCTGCTGTTGCTCGAGCTGCGCGAAGACTGGTCCACGGGCGGAACGATGTTCCCGGCCGGCGCGCTGATCGCAACGGACTTCGAAGCGTTCCTGGGCGGCACGCGGCGCTTCGACGTTCTCTTCGCGCCGACCGAGCGCAAATCGCTGGCCGCGTTCAGTGCGACGCGCAACGCAATCCTCGTCAACGAGCTCGACAACGTGCACAACCGCGTCTACGCGGCGACGCGCGGCGAGGGGAAATGGTCGCGCGCGGCACTTCCCGCGCTGAGCAAATTCGGCACGATCAGCGTCGAAGCGGTGGATGCCGACGAGTCCGACGACTACTTCACGACCGTCACCGATTTCGTGATGCCGACGCGGCTTTTCCTGGGAGCGGTGAAGCGGCGCGAGCCCGAGCTGCTCAAGCGTCAGCCTGCGTTCTTCGACGCGAAGGACCTCGTCATGTCGCAACACGAGGTGGTCTCGAAGGATGGAACCCGGATTCCGTACTTCGAAGTAGCGCGTTCGAACGCGCGCCACGACGGAACTGCTCCAACGCTGCTGTATGGCTACGGAGGATTCGAAGTTTCGATGTTGCCGCAATACAGCGGCACGCTCGGGGCGGGCTGGCTCGAAAAGGGCGGGACCTACGTCCTCGCGAACATCCGCGGCGGCGGCGAGTTCGGGCCGCAATGGCACCGCGCCGCGCTCAAGGCGAACCGGCACAAAGCGTACGAGGACTTTATCGCGGTCGCCGAGGACCTCGTGCGCCGCAAGATCACTTCGCCGAAGCATCTGGGCATCCAGGGGGGCAGCAACGGCGGTCTGCTCGTCGGTAACATGCTGACGCGGCGGCCCGATCTCTTCGGCGCGATCGTCTGCCAGGTGCCGCTGCTCGACATGCGGCGCTACCACCGCCTGCTCGCCGGAGCGAGCTGGATAGACGAATACGGCAACCCCGACGATCCAGCGGAATGGAGTTTCATTCGGACCTTCTCGCCCTATCACAACCTGCGCGATGGCGTCGTCTATCCGCCGACGTTGTTCATGACGTCCATGCGCGACGACCGCGTTCATCCGGCGCACGCGCGCAAGATGACGGCGAAGATGCGCGACGGGGGACGGGATCTTCTCTACTACGAGAACATCGAAGGCGGGCACGGCGGCGCGGCGGACAATCGCCAGCTCGCCCATATGAGCGCGCTCGCTTTCACGTTCCTCTGGAAGCACCTGCGCTAAAGGGCGCCGGCGCGGTATAATTTGCGCCCGCTCTCCGCCCTGGCGCTCCAATGAAAATCCTCGTTTCCGCCAAGCGCGTCGTCGATTACAACGTCAAGGTCCGCGTGAAGCCGGACGGCAGCGGGGTCGACACCGCGAACGTCAAGATGTCGATGAATCCGTTCGACGAGATCGCCGTCGAGGAAGCCGTGCGCCTGAAGGAAAAGGGCGTCGCGACCGAGATCGTCGCGGTATCGTGCGGCCCGGCCGCAAGCCAGGAGACGCTGCGCACGGCGCTCGCGCTCGGCGCCGACCGCGCTATCCTCGTCGACACCGGCGTCGACCTGCAGCCGCTGGCCGTCGCCAAGCTCCTGAAGGCGATCGTCGCCAAGGAGTCGCCGAAGCTCGTGATCATGGGCAAGCAGGCGATCGACGACGATTCGAACCAGACGGGACAGATGCTCGCTGCGCTGCTCGGCTGGCCGCAGGCAACCTTCGCATCGAAGGTCGACATCGCCGGCGAGCGCGCCACCATCAAGCGCGAGGTCGACGGCGGGCTCGAGACGATCGAGACCGGATTGCCCGCGGTCGTCACCACCGACCTGCGCCTGAACGAGCCCAGGTACGCGACGTTGCCGAACATCATGAAGGCGAAGAAGAAGCCGCTCGAGACGACGACGCCCGAGGCGCTCGGCGTCGACGTGCAGCCGCGGATCACGACGCTCAAGGTCGTCGAGCCGGCGAAACGCAAAGGCGGCGGCAAGGTCGCCGACGTTGCCGAGCTCGTCGCGAAGCTGCGCAACGAAGCCAAGGTGATCTGATCATGACGACGCTCATCATCGCCGAGCACGACGGTTCATCGCTGCAGTCCGCCACGCTTCACACGGTCACCGCGGCGCAAAAAATCGGCGGCGACGTTCACGTCCTCGTCGCCGGCAGCAATGTGGGGGCCGCAGCGCAGGCTGCAGCGAAGATCGCGGGCGTCGCGAAGGTGCTGCATGCCGACGCGCCGCAGCTCGCCGGCGCGACGGCCGAGAATCTCGCGGCGACGATCGTGCCGATCGTCAAGTCCGGCGGATACTCGCACGTGCTCGCGCCCGCAACCGGCTACGGCAAGAACGTCATGCCGCGCGTGGCGGCGACGCTCGACGTCGCGCAGGTCTCGGAAATCGTCGCCGTCGAAAGTCCCGACACATTCGTGCGGCCGATCTACGCCGGCAGCGCGTTGGCGACCGTGCGCTCGGCCGATCCGATCAAGGTCGTCACCGTGCGCTCGACGGGATTCGATTCGGCGCCGGCCGAGGGTGGCAGCGCCGCTGTCCAATCGGCGCCCGCGGCGCCGGATACCGGCCTCGCGAAGGTGACGGGGCAGGAGCTCTCGAAGTCCGAACGCCCCGAGCTCACCAGCGCCCGCATCGTGATCTCCGGCGGACGGGGCATGGGGAGCGCCGAGAACTTCAAGCTCCTCGAAGGACTCGCGGCGAAATTGAACGCCGCGCTCGGCGCGTCGCGAGCAGCCGTGGACGCCGGCTACGTTCCGAACGACTACCAGGTGGGCCAGACGGGCAAGATCGTTGCGCCCGATCTCTACATCGCGGTGGGCATCTCGGGAGCGATCCAGCATCTCGCGGGGATGAAGGACAGCAAGGTGATCGTCGCGATCAACAAGGATCCCGAGGCGCCGATCTTCCAGATCGCCGATTACGGTCTGGTCGGCGATCTGTTCAAGATCATTCCCGAGCTCCAGAGCGCGCTCGGATGACGGGTTCGAGCTCCTCGCGTGCGCGACCTTCGCCGGCATCGATCTGCCGATGAGCACCTATCGCGCGCCGCTCGCCGAAATGCACTTCGTGCTGACCGAGCTCGCGGGTCTCGACGAAGTCGCGAAGCTGCCGGGATTCGAGGAAGCGGCACCCGACGTCGTGTCCGCGATCCTCGACGAAGCGGCGAAGTTCGCGACCGAAGTACTCGATCCGCTCAATATCCCCGGCGACCGCGAAGGCTCGCGCCGTCTCGACGACGGCACCGTGAAGACGCCGCCTGGATTCAGGGACGCGTATCTCCGGTTCTGCGAAAACGGCTGGAACGGCCTGACGAAAGCGACCGAGTACGGCGGCCAGGGTCTGCCGCATCTCGTCGGCACGGCCGTCGACGAGATGTGGCACTCGGCCAATCTCGCGTTCGACCTCTGTCCGCTGCTCACGCAGGGCGCGATCGAAGCGATCGAGCTGCGCGGCACGCGGGCGCTGAAGGACACATACCTCGCGCGGATGGTCGCCGGAACGTGGACCGGAACGATGAACCTGACCGAGCCGCAGGCGGGCTCGGATCTCGCCGCCGTCCGCACGCGCGCGGTCCCGCAGGGCGACGGAACGTACAAGCTGTACGGCCAGAAGATCTTCATCACGTACGGTGAGCACGACTATACCGAGAACATCGTTCACCTCGTGCTCGCGCGGACGCCCGACGCGCCGGAAGGCGTCAAGGGGATTTCGCTGTTCGTCGTCCCGAAGTTCCTGGTGAATGCCGACGGGAGCCTCGGCGCGCGCAACGACGTCTGGTGCGTCTCGCTCGAGCACAAGCTCGGCATCCATGCGAGTCCGACGGCGGTGCTCGCCTATGGCGATCACGGCGGGGCGACCGGGTATCTGGTGGGCGAGGAGAACCGCGGCCTCGAATACATGTTCATCATGATGAATATCGCGCGCTTCGCCGTCGGCATGGAAGGCGTCGGCTTGGCCGAGCGCGCGTACCAGCGCGCGGCCGCGTACGCGAAGGAGCGCATCCAGGGAAAGCCGCTCGGCGCCGCGACGGGCAAGGAGCCGATCATCGGACATCCCGACATCCGGCGGATGCTGATGACGATGCGTGCACAGACCGAAGCGATGCGTGCGGTCGCCTACGTGACGAGCGCGGCGATGGACAATGCGCGCCGCCATCCCGACGGGGAGGCGCGCAAACGGCATCAGGCGTTCGTCGACTTCATGATTCCGATCGTCAAGGGCTGGAGCACGGAGACGGGCCAGGAAGTCGCATCGCTCGGCGTGCAGGTGCACGGCGGCATGGGTTACATCGAGGAGACGGGCGCCGCACAGTATCTGCGCGACGCGCGGATCACGACGATCTACGAAGGCACGACCGGGATCCAGGCGAACGATTTGATCGGACGGAAAACGGCACGCGACGGCGGCGCGCAGGCGCGACTCATTGCCGACGAGATCGACGACGTCGCGGCCGAGCTCGATCGCCATGCCGATCCCGTGCTCAAGTCGATCGGTACGCGACTCGCCGAAGCATCGGGCGCCGCGCGGGGCGCGACCGATTGGATCGTTGCCGCGATGGGCTCGAATCCGGAGGCGGCGCACGCGGTCGCGGTCCCGTATTTGCGCTTGTGGGGGCTTGCGGCCGGCGGCTGGCAGCTCGGGCGCGCAGCGCTGATCGCGGCGAGGAAGCGTGCCGCCGGCGACAGCGACGCGAATTTCCTGCAGGCGAAGATCGCAACTGCGCGCTTCTACGCGGAAGCGCTCCTTCCGCAGGTATCGGCGCTCGCGCGCGCGGTGACCGAGAGCGGCGAATCGGCGCTCGCGCTCGCCGCCGATCAATTCTGACGCGAGCGTTCTGCCAGCGAACGACGGGCGTTGCGCGTCCGGGCGAACAGAGCCGCCGACGATGCAGCGAAGACTCACCGCGATCCTCTCCGCCGACGTAGCCGGCTACAGCGGCCTCATGGAGGCCGACGAGGCCGGCACGCTCGCACGGCTGAAAGAGAACCGAAGTCGCATCTTCGATCCGGCGGTCACGGCGCACGGCGGCCGGATCGTCAAGCTGATGGGCGACGGCGCGCTCGCCGAGTTCTCGAGCGCAGTCGCCGCCGTCGAATGCGCGCTCGCGATCCAGCACGGAACCGAACGGACGGCGAACGACGCGGCCGACGAAGCGCGGATTCGTTACCGGATCGGCGTCAACATCGGCGAGGTCATCGTCGACGGCGACGACATCTACGGCGAAGGCGTCAACGTCGCCGCGCGCCTGCAGGCGCTCGCGCCGGTCGGCACTGTGGCGATTCCTCTCGCCCTGCGCGATCAGATCGCGGGGAAGCTCCCCTGCGCGTTCGAGGATCTGGGCGAGCACCAGGTAAAGAACATTCAGCGCCCCGTCCACGTGTTTCTCGTGCATTCGGGCGCGGATCAGGGCGCTGCAACTGCAGAAGCGAACCCGAAGACGCCGCGGCTCGCGATCTGCGTGCTGCCGTTCTCGAACCTGAGCGGCGACGCCGAGCAGGAGTATTTCTCCGACGGGATCAGCGAAGACATCATCACCGATCTTTCCAAGGTCTCGGCGCTGTGGGTCGCCGCGCGCAACACCGCGTTCACGTTCAAGGGCAAGCACGTCGACGCGCGGGAGATCGCGCGGCAGCTCAAGGTGAGCCACCTGCTCGAAGGAAGCGTGCGCAGGGCGGGCGGCCGCGTTCGGATCACCGCGCAGCTGATCGACGGCGCAACGGGCGGCCACGTCTGGGCCGAGCGCTACGACCGGGATCTGAACGACATTTTCGCGCTGCAGGACGAGATCTCGCAGGCGATCGTCGCGGCGCTCAGGCTGAAGCTCCTTCCCGAGGAGAAGAAGGCGATCGGAGAGCGCGGCACTGCGAATCCCGAAGCGTACAAGCTCTACCTGATGGCGCGTCAGTTCTACATGACCGGCAATCTGGGTTCGGCTCGCCGCAACGAAGCGATCATCCGGCTGTGTCGCCGCGCTATCGAGATCGACCCGAACTATGCGCGCCCCTGGGCGCTGATGGCAGGCGCGCAGATCAGCCTGCGCTTCCACCTCGGTCGCGAGGGCGACGACGGGCTTGCCGCGTCCGAGCGGGCGATCGAGCTCGACGCGAATCTCGCCGAGGCGCATGCCGCGAAAGCGCGGGTGCTCATGCAACAGGCGTACTTCGACGAGGCGTTGCGCGAAGTGGAGGTCGCATTGCGCCTCGAGCCCGATTCCTATGATTCGACCAGCGCAGCGGCGCGATGGTATTACCTCACCCGCCGCTTCGACGAGGCGATCCGGTATTGGGAAAAGGCGGCATCCCTGGTCGAGTCCGAATACATGGCGTCAGGGATGCTAGTGAGTTGCTACAACGCCGTCGGCGATCGCGAGGGCGCCCGGCGCGCAGCGCAACGCTCGCTCGCACGGGCCGAGAGAATCATCGCGATGGAGCCCGACAATGGCTCGGCGATGGGTCACGCGTTCGGCGCACTTGCGGCGCTGGGCGAGGTCGAGCGCGCGAAGGAGTGGGCCGAGCGCGCGGTGCTGCTGGATCCGGAGAATCTGAATCTGCGCTACAACATCGCGTGCACGCTCGTCTCGATGCTCGACGACAACGAGGGCGCGCTCGACATCCTCGAGCCACTGTTCGAGCAGATGAAGATCGAAGCCGTCCACTGGGCGAGGACCGATCCCGATCTCGATCCGATTCGCGAGCATCCGCGCTTCAAGAGCATCCTCGAAAAGGCTGCCGCTCGCGACGCGAAGAGCTGAGCGATGGCGAGAATCGCGCAACGTAGCGGCGTCTAGCGCCAGCGCGCTAGAGACGGCGATCTTCGAGCTTGCGCAACAGCTGATAGACGCCGATCAGGAATCCGAATCCGAAGTACAGGCCGACGAGCGCGACGAGCATCAGCTTCGCCACCGTCAAGGTGAATACCTCGATCGCCGCCAGCACGATGATCGTCGCCGCGAGCGCGACGAACGAGCCGGCGACTGCAGCGGCGATGAGCGCGGGTCGGGCCTTCGCCATCGTTCACACGCCAGCGAGCGCAACCTCGGACATCAGCGCAAGCAGGTTGCCGTCGGGATCGTTGAACTCGGCAAGCCAGAGCTCGGATTTTGCTGTGCGATTGACGACGTGCGGATCGGCGCGGAAAGCGACGCCGTTCGCCGCGAGCGTCGAATGGACCGCGTGGACGTCGGCCACCTGGAAGTAGATCGCCGAGCCGCGCTGCGCCTTCTCACCGGGCGGAACCACGCCGACGAGCAGCCTTACCGCGCCGCTCCTGAAGAACGCCATCATCGGAGGCGCGGCGAACAGCAGCGGAATGCCGAGCGCGTCGCGGTAGAATGCGATGGCCCGCTCGAAATCGTCGACGGGAATCATCACTTGGGTGACCGCGGCGTCGGACAGGTTCACGATGGCCTCCGTGCCGAAATCGCGCCGAATCGACCGCGAAAGCCTCGGCGACGGGCATAGTGTAGACCAGGATCGAAATGTCCCACACCGGTCCGCGTTTTGCGAAGGAGAGCGCCATGGATTTGAGCGAGAAGCTGATACGCGTCAAGCCCGCCGGCATGGAATCCGCCGAATGGGAGGTGAGGTTGCAGCTCGCAGCCCTGTATCGCGTCTTCGACTGGATGGGGTGGACCGAGCTGATCTACAACCACATCACCGCACGCGTTCCCGGATCCGAGCGCCACTACCTCATCAATCCGTACGGGCTGTGGTACAACGAAGTGACGGCGTCGAACCTCGTCAAGGTAAATCTTGCCGGTGACGTCGTCGACGGGTCGAAATTCCCGATCAATCGCGCCGGGTTTGTGATTCACAGCGCCATCCACGGCGCGCGCGAGAACGCGCACTGCATCATCCATACGCACTCGACCGCCGGCAGCGCTGTCGCGTGCAAGATGGACGGCCTGCGCTTCGACAACTTCTACAGCGCTGTCCTCTACGGGCATGTCACCTACCACGATTTCGAGGGCTTGACGACGGATCCCGCGGAATGCCCGCGGCTTGTCGCGAGCCTGGGCGACAAGCCGATACTGATTCTGCGCAACCATGGATTGCTGGTCGTCGGCGACGATATTCCCGGCACGTTTTCGACGTATTGGACGCTGCAGCGCGCCTGCGAAATCCAGGCGGCGACCGATGCGATGGCCGGCGAGAACCTGCCGATCACCGCGGAGGTGCTCGCTGCCACGCCCGAGCGCAGGCGTGTCTTCCGGACCGGCGGCAGGCCCGACGCGATGGTCTTCGACGCCGTCCTGCGCCGCGCTGGAATCCGCTACGACGATCTCGCATAGGAACAGGTCCTAAGTGCCGCTGACGCTCTTCGGCGGCATTCGCTCCCCGGGAGGCCGGGGAGCGCTGCGCGACGCGCTCGCGGGCGTGACGCTCGCGTCGATGAGCATCCCGCAGGTGCTCGGCTATACGCGGATCGCCGGCACGCCGATCGTCAGCGGTCTCTATACGCTGTTGCTACCGCTCGTCGCGTTCGCGGTCTTCGGCTCGTCACGCCACCTGGTCGTCGCCGCCGACTCGGCGACGGCAGCAATCTTGGCGAGCGGACTCTCCGATCTGGCCGCGCCCGGATCCGAGCGATACATGGCGCTCGTCGCCACACTCGCGCTGCTCACCGCGGCGCTGTTGCTGATCGCACGCGCGTTCAAGCTCGGGTTCCTCGCCGATTTTCTCTCGCGCACCGTGCTCGCCGGCTTTCTCGCCGGCGTTGGCATCCAGGTCGGCGTCGCGGTGCTCGGCGAGATGCTCGGCGTCGCCCTGACGACGCATAGCACCGTCGATCAGCTCCGCGAGGTCCTGAGCAGGCTGTCGGAGATCAACCGGCCGACGGTCAGTCTCTCCGCGCTCGTCGTCGCGGCGGTTCTCGTGAGCCGGCGCGTGCTGCCGCATCTTCCGGTCCCGCTCGTCGCCGTGGTGGCGGGAATCGTCGCAAGCAAAGCGTACGACTTCGCCGGCCGTGGCATCGCAGTGATCGGACCGGTCGCGGGCGGTCTCCCATCGTTGTCGGTGCCGTTGCCGACGTGGCACGAGCTGCGCGAGCTGCTGCCGGTCGCGGCGTCGTGCTTCGCGATCATCATCGCACAGAGCGCGGCGGCGGCACGGATCTTCGCGCAGCGTCACCACGAGCGCCTCGACGAGAACGCCGACATTCTGGGTCTGGCGGCCGCGAACGCGGCAGCCGGCGTGAGCGGGGCGTTCGTCGTCAACGGGAGCCTCACGCAGACCGCGATGGGCGAGCGCGCTGGTGCGAGATCCCAGATTGCGCAGCTCGCAGCCGCCGCGGTCGTTGTCGCGATCCTCCTGTTCGCGACGACACCGCTTCAATATCTGCCGCGTTGCGTGCTCGCCGCGATCGTTTTCACGATCGCCGTTGGGCTCGTCGACATCGCGAGCCTGCGCGACATTCTCGCGGAGAGCCCCGGCGAGTTCGCGCTGGCGATGGTCACGGCGGCGGCGGTGGTGATCTTCGGTCTCGAGCAGGGCATTCTGCTCGCCGTTTCGCTGTCGCTGCTGCGCCACGTGCGCCACAGCTATTTGCCGCACACGATGGTGCTTGCGCCCGACGCGATGGGACGTTGGGTCCCGGTGCCGGCGACGCCGGGCGTGCAGACGGAGCCCGGTCTCATCGTCTATCGCTTCGGCGCCGATCTCTTCTACGCAAACGAGGACCGCTTTGCCGATGAAGTGCGCAGCCTCGTCAAGCGCGCGCCGACGCCCGTGCGCTGGCTCGTCGTCGACGCTGGGGCGGTCATCGCACTCGACTATTCGGCCGCGCGGATGCTGCGCGACCTGGACCAGGAGCTTTCGCAATTCGGCGTCGAACTCGTGTTCGCACGCGTGAGCCCGTACCTGCGCTCCGACATGGAACGGCACCGGATCGCAGCGGCGCTGGGAGACGCACGGATCTTCGCCACGTTGCACGAAGCAGTCGAAGCGGTGCGCGGACCTTCGAAAAACGGCATCCACGGCCCCGACGTTTGACCGCCGTCTCGTCCGCGTTTCCCGCGCTAGGGCCCGATCGCGGGTGGCGCTGCGAGATCGCGCCACATGTGGACTTTCGACACGTAGCCGCCATGAACCGCGACAGCATACGGCTCGACGCCGAACACGACGAAGCCGAAACGCTCGTAGAGTCGTCGCGCGGCATCGTTGCCCTCCGTGACGGTGAGCTGGACGATCCTTACGCCGGCGCGTGTGCGCGCAGCGGCAAGCGTCGCTTCGACGAGAGCACGGCCGATGTTGTCTCTCCTGA
>DASSGI010000086.1:0-11294 GCA_035857655.1 Casimicrobiaceae bacterium
TTGACGCCGCGGTGCCCGTGCGAGGCCATGAAGATCAGATCGCAGCCGAGAAGCTCGGCAGCGTCGAGGATCGCCTCGTGCGGACGATCGCTCGTCGCGATGGTCGAGTCGTAGGCAACGCCGGCCGCGCGCGCGACGACCTCGGCTTTCGCGAGGATCGCCCTCGCCTCGCCCGCAACGTTGTCGTTGAAGGCCGCCGGAGCCATCACGCGCTCGAGCGCACCGATGCTGGTCACGCCGTAGTCCGCCTTGGCGTGGAAGAACGTCACCTTCGCGTTCAACTCGCGGGCGAGCTCAACGGCCTGGCGGACGGATTCGACCGACAGCGGCGAATTGTCCAGCGGAACCAATAGATGTTTGAACATGGCGTGCCTCTTACGATGCTTGTCGAATTATTCCGCGGCCGCTCGAGAATCGATTGACTCGTCGAGACTCGAACTTAACCTTTGGGGACAGAGTCTGATTCATCGGTCTCGTTCGCCGCGCCTCGTCAGTACGGCTTGTCGCCCATGATCCCCGCGCGTTCCATCTTGCGATGGCACGGCGGGTAGTCCATCACCGCGTAGTGCTGCGTCGAGCGGTTGTCCCAGAACGCCATGCTGTTCGGCTTCCAGCGGAAGCGGACCTGGTATTCGGGCACGAACGCTTGGCTGATCAGGTATTGCAGCAGCTGAGGCGCGCCTGGGGCGAAATCCTGGCCGAAGCGTACGTTCGCCGGCGTGTGCCAGTTGGTGAAGTGCGTCGCGAACGCGCTGACGAACAGGATCTTCTCGCCGGTTTCCGGGTGCGTGCGCACGACCGGATGCTCGGGGTCGGGAAACTGCGCCTTGAGCGCGAGACGCTTCTCGATGGGCATCGCCGCGCCGAAGGAGGCCTCGATGCTGTGGCGCGCGCGGAGGTTCGCGATCTTCGCCTTGATGTCTTCAGGCAGCCGAGCGTACGCCTCGACCATGTTGACCCACATCGTGTCGCCGCCGACCGGCGGACACTCGACGCAGCGCAGCACGCAGCCGAACGGCGGCTTCTCGCGCCACGTCGCGTCGGTGTGCCACGCGTTCTCGTAGCGATCGTTCGGCTGGTCGGGCGACTTGTAGATCCGGACGAGGCCGGGGTTCTCCGGATCGCTGCCGGCGACCGGGTGGTCCTCGAGATCGCCGAAGTGGCGCGCGAACGCGACGTGCTCGGCGCGCGTGATGTCCTGGTCGCGGAAGAAGACGACCCGGTACTCGAGCAGCAGCGCGCGGATCTCGGCGACGAGGCCGGCGTCGCGCGACGCGACACCCAGGTTGACGTTCGAAAGCTCGGCGCCGATCGTGCAGGTGAGCGGCTCGACCTTGATCGAGCCCCGGTTCGCGATGTGCGCGGGGGCCGAGGCGGCAGCGGTTGCAGTCGTCATTTCAAGTCCTCCTTGCTGTATTCGTTCAGATCACGAAGATCGACGATCCCGTCGTCTTCCGGGATTCGAGGTCGCGATGCGCCTGTGCGGCTTCCTCCAGGCGATATCGCTGGTTGATTTCGATGCGGATCCGTCCGGCGGCGACGTGCCCGAAGACTTCCATCGCAAGCGCGTTCTTCTCCCACGGATCGGCGATGTAGTCGGCGAGCGCCGGGCGCGTGACGTACACCGAGCCCTTGACGGCGAGCTGTGTCGCGTCGATCGGCGGAACCGGCCCCGAGGCCGTTCCCACGCAGACGAGGAGCCCGCGGCGCTTCAGCGAATCGAGCGATCCGGCGAAGGTGTCCTTGCCGACACTGTCGAAGACGACCGAGACGCCGGCGCCGTTGGTGATTTCACGAACCTTCTTCGCGACGTCGTTGTACGTGTAGTTGATGACGTGGGCGCAGCCGTGCGTACGCGCGATCGCGGCCTTCTCCTCCGACGAAACGGTGCCGATCACGGTGATTCCGAGAAGCCTTGCCCACTGCGCGACGATGAGACCCACACCGCCCGCGGCGGCGTGCAGCAGGATCGTGTCGCCGGCGGAAAGCGGCCAGATCCGCCGCAGCAGGTACGCCGAGGTGAGGCCGCGCATCGTCATCGCCGCGGCGGTCTCGCACGAGATCCCTTCGGGAAGCTTGATCAGCGGCGCTGCCGGAATCAGCCGCTCGGTGCTGTACGCGCCGAGCGTATTGACGAAGCCGGTATAGGTTACGCGGTCGCCGGGCGCGACGTTCGTCACGCCTTCGCCGACCGCTTCGACGACGCCGGCGGCTTCGACGCCCATTCCCGCGGGCAGCGGCACCTTGTAGAAGCCGCTGCGGAAATACGTGTCGGCGAAATTCAGCCCGACTGCGACGTGCCGGATCCGCGCTTGCCCCGGTCCCGGCTTGCCGACGGAAACTTCGTCGAGCTCGAGAACCTCGGGGCCGCCGACCCTCTTGAAGCGCACTGCCTGTGCCATGGTGTTGTTCCCTTGTTCCTTTTGTTCGCGTGTCGACGTCAGGCCACCGCGCGCAATTGAGCGCTGCGCGGCTTGCGATTCGGCGCGAAGCCGTTCATCGCAAGCGTCTCGTCGACATCCTTGTAGAACTCGCCGATGCGGGAGATCTTTTTCGCTTCGTTGCCATCCGCGATCTCGCGGCCGAATTCCTTCGAGATGCGGACGAGCTGCTCGATCTGCCGGACGCTCGACATCTTCTGCTTGCGGTCCTGCGTCCAGAGGTTGTCCTCGATGCCGCAGCGAACGTGCAGTCCCATCGCGATGCCCATCATGTTGATCGGCAGCACGTTCAACATCGTGCTCTCGACGGTGACGACCGCGCGATCCGGCATCGCTCGGATGAAGTTCGCGAGGTTGTAGATGTTCGGCGCGTCCATGCCGCCGCCGATCGCGACCCAGTTGAGGACCAGCGGACCCTTGTAGACGCCGCGGCGAATGAACCGCTCGATCGTCTCGAAGCTGTTGATGTTGTAGCACTGGAACGCGCTCTGGATCCCGGCCGCGCTCAAGCGCCGGATGTGCTCTTCGTACCAGTTCGGATTCGAGGGCACGATCATGTTCTGATACGTCGCGTACATGTCGGGCTCGCCAAGCGTGGTTCCGGCGATGTCGGCGGGAACCATCTGCTCGATCACGTTCATCTGCGTCGTGTTGACGGTGACCGTGACCTGGTCCGGCTGCGGCGTCAGCTCGGCGAGCGCGTGGCGCGTGTCGTCCGAGAGCCACTTGGCGTCGGCGCCCTCGCCTTCCGGCGCGAACGAGATCGAGCCGCCGACCTGCAGAAGCATGTCGGGCACTGCGACGCGCAGCTCACCGAGGAGCTCGTTGAACTTCGACAACCGCTTGCTGCCCTTGCCGTCGAGCTCGCGGACGTGCACGTGCAGGACGCTGGCGCCGGCGTTGTAGCAGTCGACAGCCTTCTGCACTTGTTCGGGAATCGTGACCGGGATGTCCTCGGGGAAATCCTTGGGCATCCACTCGGGCCCGTAAGGCGCACAGGTGATGATCAGCTTGTCCTGGTTTTCGGGGAACAGCGATCCGTCGAGAAAGTTCATGTCGTTCCTTTGAGGTGACGTTGCTATTGCTGTGGGTTGAGCGTTGCTGTCGTGTCGGGTTTTCTTGCTGCAGTTGATGGATTCGATTCTGGGCGAGCACGCGGTCCGAGGCTTGATTGCAGGTGACGCGGACTTTTCTTGTCGGGACATTGCCTCCAATCGTTGACCGCACTTCTCCCTCTCGCCCCGGACCGTTGCCGGTCGGGCGCATCGTGGCAATCCGGGTTGGACGACCTCTAGGCTTTGCTGCGCTCGCGCGCTTCGAGCTCGTCGAGCAGGATCGGCCCCGCGAGGCACATGCTGTGCAGGCCCTGCAGCGTCGCGAGCTGCAGCACCGCGGTGATCTCTTCCTTCGTCGCGCCCGCCTTGAGCGCGCGCTGGATGTGCCGCCGGACGCCCGGCGCGTACATGTGCGTGCAGGAGGCGTCGAGCGCGATGCCGATCAGCTCGATCGTCTTCTTGTCGAGCGCACCGGAGACCGCCGGCGAAATCGCCATCGCGATCACCTTGTCGGTCCAGGCCGGCTCGAGCTTCGCGAACGGCTCCCAATCGGGATTCCAGTTGCCGGTCGCCGGCTTCGAGGCCGGTGCTTCGGCCGAGGGTTTGCGCTTGTCGTTGGGCATCGGTTCCGCTCCGCCGAAATTTGTCAACATTGTTGACAAATTCGGCTCAGGTCGATCGTCAGGTCGTCGCTGTCGCTATCGGGGTCAGGCCGGTTGCGGCTTGAGGTCGCCAGCGACCACGGGCTCGGAGGCCGTGACATTCCGGCGATCCGATTCGTAGGTCCGCGCGGCGACCAGGTAGAGGATCGCGGCGGCGATTCCGAGCACCGGCACGACGGTCATCGCGAACTGCAGCCCGTATGCATCTGAGAGCGCTCCGGCGAGCAGCGGTCCGCCGGCGAGCCCGAACAGGTTGCGGGCGAGGGACAACACCGACGCACCGGTCGCGCGCAATCCGGGGTGGATCACGTCGATGACGACCGCGTCGGTCGGGCCGACGCTGCCTGCCATGAACAGCCCGCCGATCACGATCAGCGCGAACTGCGCCGGCCCGGGCTGGACCAATCCGAATGCCACGCACATCAGCAGCGTCGTCATCACCGCCGCCGTCGCCGGGACGATCAGTCTCGCCGCGGCGAAGCGCGAGGAGAGCCGGTCGGCAATCGTGCTCCAGAGGAACGCGCCGATGCCGCCGACGAGCACGACGATCCCGGTCTTGAGCCCCGCCTGGTCCGACGCGAGTCCGTAGTAGCGATTGAGGTAGCTCGGCAGCCAGGCCCACGTCGTCGAGAGGACGAGCAGGTTCAGTCCTGCGCCGATGCAAGTGACGAGCGCGGTGCGCGGCCGCAGGAGCTCGGCGACGACAGCGCGCGCGGAGAGCCGGTGCTTCGCTCCGGAATAATCCTTCTCCGGAAGAGCGACCGTCTTGTAGTCGCGCACGATCACGAGGAACAGCAGGCAGAGCAGGAGGCCGGGGACGCCGACCGCGCCGAATCCCGCCTGCCACCCCCAGCGTTCGCTGATGAAGCCGCCGACCACGACGCCCGCGACCGAGCCGATCATTCCGGCGGCGAGGAACGCGCCGAGAATGGTGCTGCGCATGCGCAGCGGAAACAGGCTCGCGAGCATCGCGGCCCCGACGGTGCCGTACGCCGCTTCGCCGAGCCCGACGACGCTGCGCGCGCCGATGAGTTGCGCGTAGCTCGACGCGAACGCGCAGCCGATCGTTGCGAGGCTCCAGACCAGCGCCATCAGGAAGATGCTCTTCACGCGACTCCAGCGGTCGGCGAGCAGCGACAGCGGAACGGCGCCAAGCGCGACGGTGATCGACACGACCGAGACGAGCGCGCCGAGCTGCTTGTCCGAGAGATCCCACTGCGCCTTCAGATGCGAGAACATCGAGACGACGACCTGGCGATCGACGTAATCGACGACCATCAGCGCGAACAGGATCGCAAAGACGCTCCACGCGTAACGGCGCGGCGCCGGTTGATGGTTCGCCTGATCGAAGGCGGCGTTGTGCATCGCTAGAGCCATGGGGTCCTCTGTATAAGGCTATTCCGGAGCGAAGGCGCTCGGGATATTCGCCGCGGTCCTTTGCCGCGTTTAGACGGAACGCATTGTGGGCGTTTCGGGGGCGTTCCGAATTGATCGCGAGTGACTTAAACTTATCCTTTCGGGACAGCCGCGGAGAGTGCGGATGGCCGACCTCATCAGGAGCGCGAGTCTCAGCCAGTATGCGGAGGTGGCGCGCCGCCTCGGGCTCGATCCCGATCGGATGCTCGCCGAGTTCGGATTGCCGCCGCGCTGCGTTGCGGATCCCGAGCTCATGGTTCCCGTCGACAACGTGCGGCGGCTGTTCGAAGCATCGGCGCAGCGCAGCGGCGCCGAAGCTTTCGGCCTGCTGATGGCCGAGGCGCGCAACCTCGGAAACCTCGGTCCGCTGGGCCTGATGGTCCGCGAGCAGCCCACGCTGCGTCTTGCGCTGGAGACGCTCGTGCGCGAAGGCCGGCGGCTCAACAGCGCGCTATTTCTGACGATCGACGAAAGCGCCGACGTCGTCGTGCTGCGTGAAGAGCTGATCGTCGGCGCCTCAGGCCCGGTTCGGCAATCGACGGAGCTCGCGATCGGCGTCGCGTTCCGCGCGCTGCGCGCGTTCTTCGGGAGCGACTGGAAGCCGCGCCGCGTCTGCTTCGCGCACGAAGCGCCTGCCGACCGCTCGGTGCACGAACGCGTGTTCGGCCGCAACGTCGAGTTCGGACACGACTTCAACGGGATCGTGTACGCGCGCCGCGATCTCGACACGCCCAATCCGACCGCCGACGCCGGCCTCGCGCGTCTCGCGCAGCAGATGTTCGAGCAGAACCTGAAGCGCAAGGATCCGGATCTCGCAATCCAGGTGCGCGAGCTCGTCGTCGCGTTACTCGGCACGGGGTCCTGCACGATCGAGCGAGTCGCCCAGCATCTCGGCGTCGACCGGCGAACGGTCCACCGGCGGCTCGCGCACAAGGGACTCACGTTCAGCGCCGTCGTCGACGGCGTCCGGCGCGAGCTTGCCGAGCGCTACGTCGCCGAAGGTCAGCGGACGCTCGCCGAGGTGTCACTGATGCTCGGCTTCTCGGCGCCGAGCGGGTTCTCGCGCTGGTACCGGCGAGCGTTCAGCATCACGCCGATGCAGGGGCGCGCGCAGCACGGCGAACGCCGGAAGCGCTAAAGTTCGCCCGGGGGAGCACGGCGTATGGCTCGCAATGGGCGAGCGGATCAGCATGGATCACGACACAACCGACACGCGGATGAAGGCCGCCGCTCCGCCTTCCCTTCGCTACGACCTTGTCGCCGGCCTCACTGCCGCGGCGGTGGTCCTCCCGAAGGCGATGGCCTATGCAACCGTCGCCGGACTGCCGGTTGCGGTTGGCCTCTACACGGCGTTCATTCCCATGCTGATCTACGCGCTCCTCGGCTCGTCGCGCGTGCTCAGCGTGAGCTCGACGACAACACTCGCCATACTCGCCGGGACGGATCTCGCCCTGGCGGTTCCCGATGGCGATCCGGCGAAGCTCGTCACCGCAACCGCAACGCTGACCGGGCTCGTCGGCGCGTTGCTGATCGTTGCGCGCCTGCTGCGCCTCGGGTTCGTCGCCAACTTCATTTCAGCGCCGGTGCTGACCGGGTTCAAAGCCGGCATCGGTCTCGTGATCGTGCTCGACCAGGTACCGAAGCTCCTCGGCATCCACATCGACAAGCACGGCTTCTTCGTCGATCTGCTCAGTGTCGTCCACCATATTCCCGAAACCTCGTTGCCCACGCTCGCCGTGTCCGCAGCGACGTTCGTGATCCTGGTCGGAATGGAGCGGCTATGGCCGCACGCTCCTGCTCCGCTGGTCGCGGTCGCTGGCGCAATCGCGGCGTCGTGGTTCCTGGGGTTGCAGGCGCACGGCGTGTCGATCGTGGGCTTGATTCCGCAAGGCCTCCCCTCGCTCACGCTTCCGGATCTGACGCTCATCGAAACGCTCGCGCCGGGAGCACTCGGAATAGCGTTGATGAGCTTCACCGAAACGATCGCCGCGGGAAGAGCGTTCGTTCGTTCCGACGATCCGCCGATCGATGCCAACCGGGAACTGGTCGCCACCGGCGCAGCCAATCTGGGAGGCGCGTTGTTGGGCGCGATGCCGGCCGGAGGCGGCACGTCGCAAACCGCAGTCGTTCGAGCCGCCGGAGGCAGGTCGCAGAAGGCGTCGCTGGTCGTGGCGGCCGCGGCGGCGGCGACGATGTTGCTGCTCGCGCCAATGCTCGGTCTCCTTCCGAACGCAACGCTCGCCGCCGTCGTCATCGTGTATTCGGCCGGACTCATCCAGCCGCCGGAATTCCGCGCGATCCGCTCGGTGCGATTGATGGAGTGGAGTTGGGCAATTGTCGCTTTCATCGGCGTGCTGCTGTTCGGCACGCTGCAAGGCATCGTCGTCGCGATCATCGTTTCGATGATCGGCCTCGCGAGTCAGACCGCACGACCTCGCGTGTCGGTCATCGGCCGCAAGCGCGGTGCCGACGTGCTGAGACCGCTCTCACCTGAACATCCCGACGACGAGACGTTCGACGGCCTGCTGATCGTGCGCCCCGAGGGCCGCCTGTTCTTCGTCAACGAGCAATACGTCGCGGAGCGCATCGACGCGCTGCTGAAGGAACACAAGCCCCGCGTCGTTGCGATCGATATGAGCAGGGTCCCGGATATCGAGTACTCGGCGTTGCTCGAACTGATGGAGCGCGAGAAGCGCGCGACCGAGAGCGGCATCGTGGTGTGGTTCGCAGCAATGAATCCTGGCGTGCTGGAGGTCGTGCGAAGGGCCGGCTTCGACGCACGACTCGGACGCGAACGGCTGTTGTTCAACGCCCGGGAGGCGATCCATCGGCATCAGGCGCTACAGAATGCGTCGACCGGCAATTGATGCAGTTGCCTTCCCGACGTGCCGCGCCGAATCAGCCCCGGCTCAGGGTCGGAACCACGCATTCCCCACGACGAAGTAGACCGCAGTGGTCCCAGGGCTATGAGCGACGTCGATGCCAGGGTGCAACCCGAATTTGCGCGCCAGCTCGTAGCGGAAACCTACGCCCCCGCTACGGACGTTCTGCGTGGCTGTAAATGCGCGCTGGTATGTCCGCGTCGTGCCGGCGCCGCCAAATCCGACGATGCTCCAGCGGCCGAAGAATTGCCAACGCGCCTCCACTTCGACCGAGGCCTCGTCGAAATCGACAGGCAATTCGGCATGCTCATCGAGGGCGGGTTGGGACGCCGAATGTCGATTCTCGCGGGGATCGGATACCGCTTCTGACGTTCTACTTCACCGCCGCCTTCGCCTTCTCCTGCGCCTCCTTGACTTCGAGGAGCAGCTTGTACGCGACGTAGTATTTGTAGATGTTGCGGACGTAAGTGGTCGTCTCGATTCCGATCTTCTCGGCGGTCACGAGCTCGACGTTGTTGAACCAGAGGTCGGGATCGAGCCCGCGCTTCTCGGCCTCCGCACGCATCCGCTTGATGTTGCCGGGACCCGCGTTGTAGCACGCGAACGCGAACAGCGTCCGGTTCGTCTCGTCGAAGTGGGCGCCGTCGAGATAGCGCTTGACGAGCTGATCCATGTACTTGGCGCCCGCATGGATGTTCGGCTCGACCTGGTGGATGTCGCCGACCTTGAGCGCGGTGCCCGTCGCCGGCATCAACTGCATGACGCCGATCGCGCCGACCTGGCTCTTCGCCTGCTGGTCGAGCTGCGATTCCTGGTAGCCCTGCGCGGCAAGCATGACCGGGTCAAATCCGTATTGCGCCGCGTATTTCCTGAACAGCGCGAGCGTCGCCTCGAAGCGCTTCGCGTCTTCGCTGCCGCTCGAATCGCGGATCTGCTTGATCCTGCGGAAATACTCCTTCGTGCGCACCTGCTGCAGGTTCTGCCGCTTGATGAATGTCGCGTAGTACTCGTCGAGCTCCGCTTGCAGCTTGGGGCTCCCCTTGCGGATCGCCCACCCGACACGCCCGCCCGTGCGCACAGCTGCGGCGCCGTTGACCTTTATCTTCGGCAGCACCTGCGCCCAGATCTGCGCTTTCCACTCGTCGACGACGATCGCCTCGAGAAGACCGGCGTTCAACATCTCCATCATGTCTTCGTCCTCGAGCGGGTCGGGCACAAGGACGAGCTTCGCCGGAGCTTTCCCGCCTTTTTTCAAGTTATCGTCGAGCGCGACGAGGCTGTCGTAATAGCTCGACGCGCGGCGAACGTGAACGGTCTTTCCGGCGAGATCGTCGGCAGTCGCGATCGGCGGCGACTTCGGGCCGGTGACGACGACCTCGGAGACCGGCTTCTGATCGACTGGCGCGACGAAGTCGACGATCTTCAAGCGTTCGTCGGTCACTGTGAGGTTACCGGCGGCGATGTCCCCGAGCCCGGCCGCAACATCTTTCAGCAGCAAATCGCGCGTCGTCGGTCTCATGACGACGGTAATCGGACGCTTGCCGAGCTGCTTCGCGTATTTCGTATTGATGTAGCGCTCGAAATCGCGGACGAAATCGGCGGAGATTCCGCGCTCGCGTCCCCTGTCGTTGAAGTAGAGCGTCCGGCTGTACGGCACGAGCACGCGGATCACGCGGCGCTCGACCATGCCGTCGAAGTCGCCTTTCCATTCGCCGCCGAGCTGCGTCGGAAGGGCGCGCGGCGCAGTCGCCGCCGGCTGCTGCGCAGGCGCACCGCCCGCAAGCGCCAGGAGCAGCACGGCCGCCGCGACTCGCGATGCAAAGCGCTCGAACACCGCGGAGTGCCTTACGACTTTCTTACCGCCAGGCGTGCTGATCGCCATGAGACCTCCCCCTCTGCGACGCGGGGGCGGATGCCCAAAGATAACGAACTCCCCGGAACCCCAGGCGTTGGCGCTGTCGCGCGGTCGCAATCTCGCACATCTATTTATTGCGAAAGGGCACAAATATCGCACATTTTCAGCCGCAGGTCCTGATCTCCCGCAGGGGTGCGCGACAGGCACGGTACAATTCGCGCTCTGTCATCGCGGGACTGGGGAGTCCGTAGCCATGTCGTTTTTTTCGTGCTATCGCTGGGCGGCGCTCGCCCTCGCATGGATTTGCCTGGTCGCCGCAGCGCCCGCGCAAGCGGCGTTCCTCTCGGGTGACGCGCTCGACACTGCGGCCGACATCGTCGCGATCGTCGTTCTGATCGTCGTGCCGGTCGTCGTCATCGTCGTGTTCTGGCTGCTTCACGTGATGCCGGAGCGGCTCGCCGAGAAGCGCCACCATCCGCAGACGGCGGCGATCCAGACGCTGTGCCTGCTGTCGCTCGTGTTCGGCGGCCTGCTGTGGCCGATCGCGTGGATCTGGGCGTTCACGAAGCCGGTCGCCTACCGGGTCGCCTACGGCACCGACAAGAGCGAGGACTGGCACGTGGCGATGGGCGAGAAGGCGCGAGCCGGAACGCTGCTCGAGGATGAGCTCGCGCATCTTCGCGCCGAGCTCGACTCGATGGCGGCGCGCGGAGCGCTGCCGCCGAGCCTGCGGCAGCTCCGCGCGGATCTGTTGCAGCTCGCCGCGACGCATGCGGCAACAACGGCGGCGCCGCCCGCCGCGGGGTCGCCGCCGAAGGCCGGGGGCGCTGCGTAATGGACATCCTGCTCCTCGGCATCTACTCGTTCTTCGTCTGGCTGATCTTCATCAAGCTGAAGTGGCTGCCGTGGAACATCTACTCGCAGGTCACCGTCGTCATCATTCCGATCGTCGCGCTGACCGTGATGATCCTCACGTTGAACGT